>JAOUPZ010000129.1 GCA_029879595.1 Deltaproteobacteria bacterium
CATGTGCGCGATGACCGGCTGGGGGGCTCTCTGGCCGAGCCGGTGGACCCCGTGGCCCTGGATGCAGTGGGGCGGATGGGCGGGGAGCACTACATCCGCAGCGGAGAACTCTTCGGCATGTCCCGTCCGGTCATCGGGCCGGATGACCCGCGTTCGCTCAGGCATCCGCGCCGGAGGACGGGAGGGCCCCGGGAGAACAGCTCATGACCAGCCCCGAAAACCCGGCCAGAATCATCACCCAACCCTGGACGCAGGCCGACCAGGAATTCCTGACTCGGCAACTGGAACAAGGGGGAGTGCTGAGCTATCCCACCGAGACGGCGTATGCGCTGGGGGGCAATGCGCTGCTGCCCCAGGTGGCCCGGGAGGTATACCGGCTCAAGGAGCGCAGCCCGGACAAGGCCCTGCTGCTGTTGATCGACGGCGGACGGGGGGTGGAGGAACTGGCGCGCGGTGTGAGCCCCGAGGCCCGGCGGTTGATGGAGCGCTTCTGGCCGGGGCCGCTGACTCTGGTGTTCCACTCCGCGCCTGGGTTGCCGGCGCACCTGCCGGACAGGCGGGGCACGGTGGCTCTGCGCTGGAGTCCGCACCCCCTGCTGGCCGCCCTGCATGGCCTGAAGTCCGTGCCTCTTATCGGCACCAGCGCCAATCTTTCCGGTGAGCCGCCCCTGCTGACGGCGGGGCAGGTACGGGAGCATTTTCCCCGGGGTCTTGCGGCCGTGCTGGATGGCGGACAGACTCCAGGTGGCCTGCCGTCCACCCTGGTGGACACCACCTGCTCTCCGGCCTGCATTCTGCGCCGGGGGGCCATTGAAGAACAGGCCATCCGGGACTGCCTGGGCTGATGATTTGGGGGGCCGGGTCGTGCGGGCCTTGCGTTCTCCTATTCATCCCGCAGGACATCCAGCGGTTTTTTCATCAGGACGTCCAGGCTGCTCAGCAGACCGGTGCCGGTGACCAGGAGCACGGCCAGCGCCCAGGCCGCCAGGTAGGGGGGCAGGGTCAGCCGCCAGTGCCCCTGAAAGACCAGGGTCACCAGGCCCCAGCTCAGGGTGCCCGCCGCCAGTGAACCCACCAGCCCGGCCAGCGCCCCCAGCAGGATATATTCCAGGGCCAGCACCCTGGCCACCATGGCCCGGGTGGCACCCAGGGTTTTCAGGAGCACCGCCTCCCGGATGCGCTGGAAGCGGGTGGTGGAAATGGCTCCCAGCAGGATCACCAGGCCCACGCTGATGGTGAAGGCGGCCATGAACTGCACCACCAGGGCAATGCGGTCCATGATGGCCTGCACGATCACGAATACATTCTGTACATCCAGCGCGGTGATGTTGGGCAGCCTGCCCACCACCTCCCGCTGCAGGGCCACCCGCCGGGAAAGCTCGGGGATGCTCACGGCGGAAACATACATGGTGGGGGCTTCCTCCAGCACTCCGGGGGGGAACACGAATGTGAAATTCGCCTGGCGGTTGGACCAGTCCACCTTCCGTACCGAGGTAATAACGGCGTAAAAGCGCACTCCCTGGATGTCAATTTCCAGCCGGTCACCCAGCCCCAGCCCGCTGTCCTGGGACCACCACTGGGCCACCGAGACCCCCGGCTCGCCGCTGGCGGGGCTGGAATCGAAGCGGCCATCAATGATCTCCTCGCCGGGCAAAAGGTTCCCCCGGTATGTGAAGCTGTATTCATAGCGCATGTGCCGGCGCTGGTGGTCGTCCTTGATTTCCTCCAGGCGCATCGGTTCGCCGTTGACGGCGGTGATTCGCCCCCGCACCACCGGGATCAGCGGGTTGGGGTCAATGCCCTGGCTGGCTGCCGCGGCCAGAAACTCCTGGCGCTGGCCGGGCTGGATGTCCAAGAAGAACAGGTTGGGAGGATCGGCCTTGGTGAGGGGCGCCACCTGGCTCAGCAGGTCCATCTGGATCACGAATACCACCAGCAGCAGCAGCACTCCCAGCCCCAGGGACACCACCACCGAGCTGGTCTGGTTTCCCGGGCGGTGCAGGCTGGACAACCCCTGCCTCAGTACGAACCGGCCCTGCAGCGGAAGCCGCCGCAGAACCCGTTTGAGCAGTTCCACCGAGCCGTACAGGGCCAGCACGGTCCCCGCCAGTCCGGCCAGAAAGAGTCCCGCCACCTGCCCCGGACCCACCTGCCACAGGGTCAGCACGGTGGCCAGGGCCAGGGCCCATGCTCCCTGCAGGGCCAGCAATTTCCAGGGGCGGGTACCGCTCTGTTGCTCCTCCACGTTTCGGCGGAACACCAGGGCCGGAGGGACCTCGCGCACGGTCAGCAGCGGTGGCAGGGCGAACCACAGGGCGGTAAGCAGTCCCATGGCCAGGCCTTCGGCCACGGCCCGCCAGGGCAGTCCCAGCTCCAGTTCCACCGGCACAAGTTCCCCCAGCATGGCCGGCAGGGCGGCGGCGGCGCTGCCGCCCAGAAAGATTCCAATCGCGCTGCCCAGCAGCCCCATGGCCAGCACCTGCAACAGGTACACGCCCATGATCTGCCTTGATCCCGCCCCCAGACATTTCAATATGGCGATGGTGTCCATTTTCTGCACCATGAACACCCTCACGGCGCCGGCCACGCCCACCCCTCCCAGCAGCAGGGCCACCAGCCCCACCAGGCTCAGGTAGTCGGTGAGGCGCCCCATGAACCGGCTCACCCGGGGCTGGGCCTGGTCATAGGTGTTGATGCGGGCGAATGTTTCGGGCAGCGCCTTGCGCAGTTGGTCCGCGGTGAGAAAGGGGTCGACATCCTGCGGCAGCCGGATCAGCGCGGCATACCTGATGCGGCTCAGCAGGCCCACCAACCCCGTGTCCATGGCGGCCTCTTCGGAGATCAGCACCCGCGGCCCCAACCGGAACAGCTGCACGGGGCTGTCCGGTTCCTTGGTGAGCGTATCGGCTATCAGGAAGGAACGCTGTCCCAGTTCCAGCCGGTCGCCCACCTGCAGGTTCAGTTGCAGCAGCAGTGCGTTTTCCACCAGCAGGCTGTCGCGGGAGAGCGAGCGGCGGAAGTCCTGGCCGGAGCCGGTGAGCACCTCGCCGTAATAGGGATAGTCGTTACCCACCGCCCTGACGCTTACCGTCTGCACCCGGCCCGACTTGGGGTCCCGGGCCATGGAGACGAACTCATAGCTTCTGGTGATCCGGGCTCCCCGCCCGGCCAGGCCCTCCAGGGCTGCCTCCTCGGCCGGGCCGAACTTCCGGTAACCCGTCATTACGATGTCGGCGGCCAACAGGGTGCGGGCCTCGCGCTGGATGGCCCGGTCCATGTTCACGGAAAAGGCCTGCACGGCCACCAGTCCGCCCACCCCCGCGGCAATGCAGAACACCAGCAGAGAGAGCTTTTTCCAGGAGGCCCTAGTCTCCCTCCACAGCATGGCTGAAACAAAGGTGTTCATCCGCGTCCCTTCTTTTTGGCCCGGGAGCCCTGTGAGTCCTTTTCCACCTGCCCGTCCTTCAGGGAGATTATCCTCTGGGCCGCCGTCGCGATCTCTGGGTCGTGAGTCACCAGCACCATGGTTGTGTTCTGGGCCGCATGCAGTTCTTTGAGCAGGCCGATGATCCCCGCGCCCGTGGCCGAATCCAGGTTCCCCGTGGGTTCATCGGCCAGCAGCACCGGGGGATTGCAGGCGAAGGCCCGGGCGATGGCCACGCGCTGCTGTTCCCCGCCGGACAGCTGGGCCGGGTAATGGCTCTTTCTTTCGGCCAGTCCCACCTGGGCCAGCAGGTCCAGAGCTCTTTTGCCGGCCTGGGGCTGCCCCCTGATCTCCATGGGCACCTGGACGTTTTCCTGGGCGGTGAGTGAGGGAATTAACTGGAACGACTGGAATACGAACCCGATGGTGCTGCCCCTGAACCGGGCCAGGGCGTCCTCGTTCATCCGTGTGATGGGGCTGCCGCTGATCTCGATGCTTCCGGCGCTGGGCTTGTCCAGTCCGGCCATCAGGCCCAGCAGGGTGGACTTGCCGCTGCCCGAAGGCCCCATTATGGCCACCAGCTGGCCATCGGGAATGGAGATGCTGATGGGATGCAGAATGGTGAGGGGGCGTCCTCCCATCATGACGGTGCGGCTAACCTGGTCAAGGATTATCATCGGGGTTTTTCAAAATCTTTCTAAAATGGTTTTCCGGGTTTTCCGGTTCCTGTTAAGCAGGTGTTTTCCATGGTGGTCCGGGGGACTGCAAAGCTATCTGCAGTGCTATCTGCAGTGCTATCTGCAGTGCTATCTGCAGTGCTATCTGCAAAATCAATGGACACACCGGGCGAAGATCCAGTTCATGAAAAACCGCCGGAGGACAGCTTTCCCATACGCTCCGCTAGGCTTTTTGCAACAGGAGGCTGAATACCGATCCCTTGCCCTCCTCGCTTTCCACCTCCAGGGTTGCCCCGAGGCGCCGGGCCATGTCCTGACACAGCACCAGCCCCAGGCCGGTGCCTTTTTCGCCCTTTGTGCCCGGGGTGGTGTTTTCCTTTCCCAGCCGGAACAGCCTACCGCGCATATTATCGCTCATTCCAACCCCGTTATCGGCAACTGAAACCCTGATCCCCGGTTCTTCCTGCCGGGCTCCCAGGGTGATTCTGCCTCCCGGACGGGAGAACTTGATGGCGTTGCCGGCCAGATTTCTGAATATCATGTCGATCATATTTTCATCCGCCAGGGCGTTGAGCTCAGGCGGTGCAGTCACTATCAGCTCCAGTTCCTTTTCACGGGCCTGCTGGCCTACCAGGCTGAGGGTGCGCTGCATGGCGGAGGCGATGTTCACCGGCCCGAGGTCAGGCTCGGAGTTGTCCATCTGGATGCGGAGCCATTCCAGGAGGTTTTCCAGCAGACTGAACACCCTCTTGGAGGAATCGTTCAGGCGCATGCTCAGGTCCAGCATTTCTTCCCGAGTCAGCGAGTCACCCATTTCCACCATCATCTCCGTCATGCCTATGAGGGTGGTGAAGGGGTTTTTAAGGTCGTGGGCCAGGATGGTGAACAGCTTGCTTTTCATTTCGGACAGGTTGGCCAGATAGTCCCGCTGGTTCTTCAGTTCCAGGTGGTTGTGAACCCTGGCCCTGACAATAGGGGGCGAGACCGGCTTGGTCAGATAGTCGATGGCTCCAGATTCCAGCCCGCGGGTTTCATCGTCCTCTTTTTCCCGGGCGGTGATGAAAATCACCGGGATATCCCGGGTGGCCGGGTCGCTCTTGAGCAGTCCGATGACCTGATAGCCGTTCATTTCCGGCATGTCCACATCCAGCAGGATCAACGACGGCTGAACCTGCTGCGCCATTTCAAAGCCCTGTCTTCCGCTGGTGGTGGAGATGACATCGTGTTCCATCTTGAGGATATCCGTCAGGATACGCGCGTTGACCCTGGAATCGTCTATTACCAAAATGGTGGCCATGGCAGTGGAGCGGTGAGTTAAATGATCTCAAACATGGACGGCGGGGGCAGGCCAAAAAGCCGGCAACCGTTGTGCTGAGCGGCATGCCGTTGAGTTTTCTTCACCTGGGCCCAGGTGCCGATCCCGGAAATAATGTGCCATCTTGTCACATCCGGCAACCATAATACAGGACCGCACTACGACCGGCAGTCCTCCTGCTCTGGCAGGGGGGCATGCGGCTGTAAGGGATATAACGCTGCCGGGAGGCCGGGAGTTGTATGAAAAAATTGTGTCAATCCGGAGTGTTGTTCCCGGAAAAATCAGTGGGGCAAGAAGTGTAAAGGGCAATCAGGCGCTGGCCTGTTGTTTTTTCAGGGCCATCAAAAGGCGCACTGATTCCCCGGAGGGCTGTGTCTCCAAATTGGATTCCAATACCCCGGCGAGATTCTGGTACACCTGTATTCCGCCTGCCCAGTCCTCTGTTTCCAGGCAGCAGCGCATCAGGCCCTGATAAAACACCTCCAGCTGAGGCTCCTTCCTGATACCGGTGTTGTACAGCTCCATGGCCTGTTCATGCTCACCTTTCTGCATATGGCTGGAGGCGAGCTTGCAGACACATTCCATATAGGACTGTTTGAGCCGGGCTCTTTTCTGGATGAACGTGGGGTGATCTTCTCCGGCGAGAAATTCCCCATGGTACAGGGCCAGTACCTGTTGATAATCTTCCGGGTTCATTTTACCGGTATGCAAAAGCCGCCTGACCTGGTTTTCAAACACTTCGGAATCTATCCAGCAATAGCCCGTGTCGAGGCTGACCTGCCCGCCGGAGTGTGAGATGGCATCAAAACCGATGATTTTCCGCAACCGGAACAGATTGGTTTTCAATGATCCCTTTACCAGATCGCCGTCGGAATCGGGCCAGATGGATTCACCAAGCAGGTTTTCCGGGATGTTCTGGGGGCCCAGGCTGATAATCGATTTCAACAAAAGCAAGGGCTTGGAGCTCCCCCGGGAGCCAAAGTTCACCTGGTTGAGGTCGTGCCAGGCTTCGAAACCTCCCAGGGTGGATATTTTCAGCTGGAAGTTTTTTGATTGGGTGGGGTTGGCCAGGCTCGAAATGGAGTTCAGTATTTTTTGCTGTCCTGGATTGGTTCCCATTATCAGGGCGTTTTTTTTCAGCAGTTCCTCAATAGTGGGGACTGTGTTCAGGTTTACGAAACCAAGAGCGGTGGTGAATACTATCACCTCCACAATCAAGGCGACCTGCAACTGGTAATTCACCCATCTGCCGGCGGGAAACAGATTCAAGGCGCTGAAAAGCATCATGAAAATGGTAATGAAAAGCACCAGCATGGACAGCAGGTATAATTTTCCATTGGGGTTGCCCTTCTTCCAGGTCCAAACTCCCACTATTGTGGCCAGGACAACCAGGCTGGGGGCTGCGGTGAATGCCAACGTGGCGAGAATCATGCCGGGCAGAAAAAAGGGCATGATAGCCAGAAAAACCGTGATATAGGCGCCAACGGCCAGTAATCGGTCCAGTTTTGGCACCCAGATATCAGATTCCAGAAAAGCCCGGGAGAACTGGGTGCTGAAGAATACGCACAGGAACACGCTGGAAAAGTACTGGATGTTGTTCATTTCCGGCAATGATCCCCATAGCCATTCGGCGGGCAGCCCGTTCAGGGATGCGATGTAGGAACCGATGGAAATGATGAACATGCAGTGAAAAAGAAACACCCCCCGGCGGTACTGCCAGAAAAGCCATACGCTGTAGAGAAGTCCCAGCAGCACCATGCCGAATACTATCCCCAGGAACAGCGTTTCCAATCCGTTTTTCTTTTCAAACTGATCAAAGGAATAAAGATTTATCGGAACGATCATGTTGGCCTGGTGATATACACGGACCAGCACAGTCTTGATTTCGCCCTGGGGGAAGCTCAAGGGGATGACTATATGGCGATTTCCCAGCGGGCGGTTGGAAAGGTTCAGCATATCCCCTGACTGCATGGCCATGATTCCACGTCCGGGATACACCACAAACACCGAAACGTGGTCCAACTGGGGATATCCCAGTTCCAGCATCCATTCCGATATGGTGGAAATGTTGTGAAACTTTATCTTGAGCCAGTAAACGTTTGAGGTAAGTCCGAAGGAAAGATATTCGCTCTGGTTGAGATCGAACAAAAAATCAGATTCATCGCTTATCAGAAACTCAGGGGCCAGGGGCGGGGTGGGCTCGATGGAATAACCCACATGCTGCGACAAAGGGTAGGTTTCCACTCCGGGAATTATTTCCATCACCGGCAGTTCCCCCCGGCTGGAATAGACGTTCCCAGGTAAAAACAACAGCAGAATAACCACTGCAACGGGTAAAAAGCCTGTTCGCAGCATGGGAACCAATCTCCTGTTCAGGTCCCCATTTTGTTTTGAAAGAACGGGCCTGAGCCTGGTGTGATTACCGCGGTATCATTTAATCGGGAATCAATTGGTGCTTCATCCTGAGAGCAGTCTGGTAACCTGGCGGGTATCTTCCTGGTTATCGGGGTGCTTTTGCTTTGCCCTCGCCTGGAGGCCCGTTTCATGTCTGATTGGCCACCAATTATCAGTATGCTTCTTTTATATCCCCGTCAGGAATAATAATCTAAAAATGACAAAACGTCAAGGGTTAATATTTCCTTAATCAGTTTAATTTAAACTGGTGTATTTACATCTGGAGAGTTTCTTCGGACACAGTGACCTTCTGCCGGGCCAGCA
>JAOUPZ010000130.1 GCA_029879595.1 Deltaproteobacteria bacterium
TCAATCCGGATGGAGGACGGCTCGGTACGCCGGGTGCACCTTTTGACCCAGTACGGCGAGAACATCTACCCATCGCTGGACCTGCAGATTCTCCGTCACTACTATGGGGCGGAAAACATCATCGTCGCCGCCGATGAGAACGTGGGCATCCTGGGTATCGAGGTGGGCCAGAAGCTCATCTATACCAACTTCGACGGCTCCATACTGCTCAACTACAAGGGCCCGGCGGCCACCTTCCCCCACTATTCCATCTACGACATCATCGAAAAGAAGATTCCCGTGGAAGAACTCCAGGACAAGATCGTACTGATCGGGGCCACCGAGGTCGGGGTGTACGACCTTCGGACCACCCCGGTGGGAGTGGCCTATCCGGGGGTGGAGGTGCACGCAACCCTGCTGGACAACCTGATCACGGATACATACTTCAGGCTGGACGACATGAACGTGATCATCACCAGCCTGATCATCCTGGTGCTGGGGCTGGGCCTGGGCTTCGCCATACCCAACCTGAAAAGCATCTACGGCTCGCTGGTGTCCGTGGCCCTGGTGGGCTCCTACACCTTCCTGCACCGCTGGATGGTGATGGAAAAGCTCAGCTGGACATCCTACATCTATGTGACACTGCTCATCCTGCTGATCTGGGCCGGGGTTACGCTGTTCCGGTTTCTGGTGACCGACAAGGACAAGCGGTTCATCAAAGGCGCGTTCCAGCAGTATCTTTCGCCGGATGTCATCACCCAGCTCATGGACAACCCCAACATGCTCAAACTGGGGGGCGAACGCCGCGAACTGACCGCATTCTTCTCGGACGTCCAGGGCTTCTCCACCATCTCCGAGCAGCTGGAGCCGGAAGCGCTGGTGCATCTTTTGAACGTGTACCTCACCGAAATGACGGACATCGTCACCAACTCCCAGGGCACCATCGATAAATACGAGGGCGACGCTATCATCGCCTTCTTCGGCGCCCCCATGCGCTATGACGACCACGCCACCAGGGCCTGCCTGGTTTCCCTGGAAATGCAAAAGCGGCTGGCGGAAATGCGCGATGAGTGGGAAAAGGACGGCACGCCCCTGCTTAAAATGCGCATCGGGCTCAACACCGGCCCCATGGTGGTGGGCAACATGGGCTCCCAGAAACGCTTCGACTACACCATGATGGGCAACTCGGTGAACCTGGCGGCGCGGCTGGAGGGGGCCAACAAGAACTACGGCACCTTCTCCTGCATCTCCGAATATACCTATGCCGGGGCCAAGGATGCCGTGGAGGTCCGCGAGCTGGATCTTATCCGCGTCATGGGCATCAAAACCCCGGTGCGCATCTATGAACTGGTGGCCAAGAAGGGAGAGCTCACCGAGGAGCAGAAAAAAGGCTTCGCATACTACAACAAGGGTCTGTCCCTGTATCGGGACATGAACTGGGATGAGTCCATCAAGTACTTCAACGCCGTGTTCAAGTTCCTCCCCGACGACCCGCCCTCCAAGACCTTCATTGAGCGGTGTCAGGACTTCAAGGAACATCCGCCCAAGGTGCCGGAAGGCGAAAAGTGGGACGGAGTGTTCACAGCCACCTCCAAGTAATCCCGGCCCGCCCTGCGGCCCGCACCCGGCCGGGAAGTATCCCCGGCCGGCAGAACTGATTATGTGGGCTGATTGTAGGGGCTGATTATGGGGAAGCTTCCCCGGCCGGCACCTGCGGGCGTTCCTCGGGCAGCAGCAGGGATATGCCCCCCGCCCCCAAAGCCAGCGCCCCCATCAGCGCGTACAGCCAGAAGAAATCCCCCGTCCTGTCGTATATCAGCCCCACCAGCGGCACACCCAGGGAACTGGCCCCCAGAGCCATGAGAAACTTCAGGGCCAGCGCGGTGGCATGCCAGCGGGGAGGAGAATAATGAACAAACAGGGCGCTCTCGGCCGGGTTGGACGAGCTGTAGAGCATGGCCACGCACAATACGAAGGCAAACAGGGGCCAGCCTCCGAAATATGCCGCTCCCAGGCACATGGGAGCGATGAGGAAGAACAGCACCACATAGACACGCCTGAGCTGGAACCTGTCGGCCATGAGGCCTCCCAGCACCGGTGACAGTGAAGCTCCCAGGAACACGATGCTCACCAGCGCCCCGGCCTCCGAGGCGGACATCCCCCCCACTCCCCCCAGGCGCAGGGCAAACACCTTGGGCATGGAAACCGAGTTGAGCTGAAAGATCATCCCGCTGCACAGGGTCATGACCATCAACCCCAGGAAGACCGGCACCAGACGCCGGGTTGGCAGGCGGTACTCCTTTTCCTCCTCCGGGGGGTTTTCCCTCAGCCCGCCCAACCCCACATGGGCCAGATAGGCCAGCCCCACCGCCAGCGCGCCCAGACCGGGCAGCATGAACGCGCTCCGCCAGCCGAAATAATCAGTGATCAGACCGGCCAGCAGAGGCCCCCCGGAAAGCCCGGCGGAGCCGTATATGCCGTTGACTCCCAGGTCCCGGCCCTTGTGCTCGGAGTGCCGCACGATCATGGCCAGCCCCACCGGGTGATAGATGGAGGCGGACAGTCCCAGCAGGGCCAGCCCCAGGGACAGCACTACCGGCGAGGAGGCCATCCCGGTAACCATCGCTGCGGCGCCCAGCCCCAGCAGCATCACGATCAGCATGCCGGTTCCGCTCCAGCGGTCGCCCAGCCAGCCGGCGGGCAGCGCCCCGCCGCCAAAAAGCATGTACCCCGCCAGGGAGAGCGGAATAAGCTCCGCATACCCCAGGCCGAACTCCCCTTCCATTCCCAGTACGGCGGTGGGAAAAATCACCATGAACAGGTGGGCCAGCAGATGACTGATGTTGGAGAGCAGAACCACCGGCCGGAAGCCGGTTTTTTTGTTTTGGGTCATGAGGGCGCTTTATTACCAGGATAGTGCGCTACAGGTTTGTTTGTTGTGATAAAGAGCGCTGTAATCGCCCGCGCCCCTTTTACTCCTGCCTCAGTCGGGCATTTCCAAGAGGGACTCCCTGAACCGTTCTTCTCCGGCCGGGGTGGGGTAGTTGTTGTCCAGGCAGGCCAGACACAAGTCTTCACGGGGCAGGCCAACGGCCTTGACCAGGCCCTCCAGGCTCAGGTAGCCCAGACTGTCCGCGCCCAGTTCCTGCTCCATGCGCTTCAGTATATCCGGCGGCACAGGCCCGCCGGCCTGGTTGAAGTTTTCCTCGCCTTTCATAAAGTGGGGGGCGAACAACTCCTTGACGGTGGGCATGTCGATGCCATAGAAGCAGGGCCCCATCACCGGCGGACAGCCGATGCGCACATGGACCTCGCTGGCCTTGCCGCGCTCCTTCAGGATGGAGATCACCGTCTTCAGGGTGGTGCCCCGCACCAGGGAATCGTCCACCAGGTAAACCCTGCGGCCCTGCAGGATCTCCTGCAGGGGGGTGAACTTCATCCGGATGGACTCGCTGCGGGTCACTCCATCGATGAAGGTTCTGCCCACATAGCGGTTGCGAAGCAGCCCGGACACAACCGGCAGCCCCATGTGGTAACCAAAGGCCGCCGCCGCCGTGGTGGCCGTTTCAGGAACGGAGGCCACCAGTGATCCCACGGTGTCTCTCTCCTTTTCCATCATCGCCAGTTCACGTCCGATGTCGCTGCGCACCTGGTAGACCGAGCGCCCCTCCATGCTGGATGAAAGGTTGGCGAAATACACCCACTCGAAGAAGCAGTACCGGCTGCCGCGGTCCTTCGCATAGCGTTCGATCCGGAAGCCCTCCTGGTTGGCGATGATCATCTCCCCGGGCTTGACCATGTGTATGTCTGAGATGTCGATGTTCAGGTTGTGCATCACCACCGATTCCGAAGCCACGATCAGGGTCTCGTCCACATAGGAATAACAAAGGGGCTTGATGCCCAGGGGGTCGCGGATTACCACCAGGTCCCCCTCGGCGTTCAGAAAGGCGATGTTGAACGATCCGTCGAAAAAGTTGGCCAGGTTGGAAAACAGGGTATTGAAATCAGGCCGGTCGTCACCGCGCATCTCGTGGTTGAAATAGTGCATCATCACCTCGGTATCCGAATGGTAGGTGATGTGATAGCCGTGATCCTCCAGCTCTTTTTTCAACTGGTCATAGTTGGCCAGATTGCCGTTGAAGGCGATGGCGAACCATTTCCACTTGCGGCCGTGAACGCGCTCAAAAGGCTGGGCGTTATGGTCATCATTGTCTCCGCTGGTGGCGTATCGGTTATGTCCGATGGCCGCCAGGCCGCCGTATTCCTCCATCAGCGCCCTGCTCTTGCGGGGGTTGTGCAGCCGGAACACCTCGTGCACAGTCCCCAGGTCCTTGTGGGTCTGCAAAATCCGGTTGCGCTGGGGGTTGTAGCTGGTGAGCCCCGCGCTTAGCTGTCCCCGGTTTTGCATGTCCAGCAGCGCCCTGACCACGCCCGAGCTGACATTGCTCCCCCGGCCATTTCCAAAATGATAAATGGCAACAATGCCGCATTCCTCTTTAAGGCTGTCCATGTGAATTGCCGGATAGGGTGTGGTTCGGGTTATGGGGCTTTGAAAACAGAGGATAGCTCCACAGTGGCGTATGCCGGGGGCCGCCTGTTCCCGGCGCTATTCATGGCATCCCTTCGGGACCCATGGCTCCAGTCTACATTCATGGACAGGGCCTAGGCAACCATCCATTTCGGATCAGAGGGCGGCCGACAGACCCGAGCCGAACGGCCGCCGCGCTGCATGTCCCTTGGCCTAACCGGCCTCCCCGGCCAGGTACTCATATGCTTCCTGGATGCGCTGGAAGTCCCGCTGGGCGCCCCCCCTGTCCGGGTGGTGCTGCTTGACCTTGGCGCGGTAGGCCGAGCGCACCTCGGCCAGTCCCGCCTCCGGCCCCAGCCCCAGCACCGCCAAGTGCATGGCCTTGCCGGCCACGTTTCGCCCCGGAGGAGGACGGCCGCCCCCCTGTCGGCCGGCATTATCCTGCCGCCTGCCGCCAGAATAGACACCCAGACGGATCGAGGCTTCCATCATGATCTGTCCGAACACGGAAAACCGCGCCCCGGTGAGCTCCAGCTCGGGTGGCGGGTTTTTCCAGAACAGCTCGCTGGTGGCTTCCTCAAGCAGGTGCCGGGCCGTGGCCCGCTGGTAATCCGATTTCAGCCGGGCGGACAGTTCCCGGCGTGCCGGCTCCTCCAGGGGAGTGGTTATCATCCTGCGCCGGAGCTTGTTCAGGTGCACCCCGCTGCTGTCCTTCCCCGGATCAAGGGCCTCCCTGAGCGCACCATCGTCCATGTTTCGGTAATGGTCGATGCGCGCGCCGTATTCCCTCTCCAGCACCCGGTACACCAGTTCCCTGCTGTCCCGGCCGAAGACCAGCCCGCTGGCCCGCAACTCCTGCTCATTCCAGCTGAACCCGCAGGCCCCCAGGATTTCCAGGAGGCGCTCATCATCCGCCGGGGCGATGGACTGGTAGATGGACTCCGAGCGCTCCATGTCGAAGTGGGAGTACCAGGCCCAGAGCACCTCCTTGGAGGGGAGCCCCCCGGCCAGCAGCATGGCAAGAGATATGGCGGAAACATTGCCGAAGAAGTATGCCCCGCCGGGGTCCTGACGGATATCGCCGTGGGCCTCCCGCAGAATCATCAGAATTTTCTCTGTCTGGTCCGCCATGTTCCATGCACCGGATACCCGGTTGTCCTTGTGTGGTGTCCCGGGCCGTCAATCCTGCCGGCTGAGGGTGATGCTCCAGCTCTCTTCTCCCAGGGAATGCTCCACCGAATACGGCCCGGCGGAGTCTGGACCTGCCTCACCACCGTTGCCGGTCAAAGGCGCGGTTTCATCCCAGTGAGAGGTCAGGGTTTCCGAGGCGATGAACTCGCGGTATTCCCCCAGGGTTTCCTGCACCCCCTGACTGCCCCCCAGATACAGCCGGATGCGGTCCGAGATGTTAAGCCCGGCCTGCTTGCGAGCCTCCTGCACACTGCGCACCAGCTCGCGGGCCAGCCCCTCGCGCTCCAGCTGAGGGGTAAGGGTGGTATCCAGAGCCACCAGAAACCCTCCCTCCTCCGCCGATGAATAGCCCTGGGCCGAGGCCGTTTCCACCAGCAGATCCTCCGGCTCCAGGGTGATGTCCTGGCCCCCGGCCTGGATGGTAATGGGCTGTCCCTGGTTCACGCTGGTGGCGATGGACGTGCCGTCCGCCTGGACCAGGGCCTCCCGGATGGCCGGGATGAGCTTGCCATAGCGCTTGCCGATGCGGGGCAGGTTGGGCTTGATCCGGTAGGTGACCAGCTCGGCGTCCCGGGCGATGAACTCCAGGGCCTTCACGTTCAGCTCCTCCAGAATCTGCCCCAGGTGTCCGTTGACCGATTCCGCCGCCGCGTTGTCCGGAACGCGCACCAGCATCCGCCCCAGGGGCTGGCGCACCCGGTGTCCAGACTCGGACCGGGCCGACCGGCCCAGCGAAACCACCTTCTGCACCACCGCCGTTTCCGCCAGCAGCTGCGGGTTCTCATAGGCCGGATTGGGCTCCGGCCAGGATTCCATGTGCACGCTCAGGGGAGCATCCTTCATGGCGGCGGTGACCAGGTTGCGATGCACCGCCTCGGTGATGAAGGGCATGAAGGGGGCCATCAGGCGGTTCACCGTGACCAGGCATTCGTACAGGGTCAGGTAGGCGGCCAGCTTGTCCTGGCCCATCTCCGACTTCCAGAACCGCCGCCTGTTGCGGCGCACATACCAGTTGCTGAGCTGATCCACGAAGGACTCGATCAGTTCACCGGCGGTCTTGCTGTCGAAGGCGTCCAGCGCTTCGGTGGCCCGGCGCACGGTTTCGCTCAGCAGGGCCAGCACCCAACGGTCTATCTCCGGGCGCTTTTCCAGGGGCACCTGGGCATTCAGGTCCACCTCGTCCAGATTGGCGTAAGTGACGAAGAACGCGTAGGTGTTCCAGAATGTATTGAGGAACCCGGCAGCCACATCGGATATGATGTCCACGCTGATGCGCTTCTGGCCATCGGCGGGTACCCGGGCCAGGAAGTACCAGCGCAGGGGATCGGCCCCGGTTGAATCGAACACGTCGTAGGGGTTGATGATGTTGCCCTGGGACTTGCTCATCTTGCGCCCGTCCTTGTCCACAATGTGGCTCAGACAGATCACGTTGCGGTAGGCCACCGAATCTGAAACCAGGGTGGCGATGGCGTGCAGGGTGTAGAACCAGCCCCGGGTCTGGTCAATGGCCTCGCAGATATAGTCCGCGGGAAAGTGCTTCTCAAAGGTATCGTGGTTTTCAAAGGGCCAGTGCCACTGGGCATAGGACATGGCCCCGGAATCGAACCAGCAGTCGATAACCTCGGGGACTCGCCGGAAGGTGCGCCCCGTTTCCGGATGCTCGAAGGTGATCTCGTCCACCGCCGGGCGGTGCAGGTCCAGCTCCTTCAGTTCCCGGCCGCACAGGGCCTCCAGCTCAGCCAGCGAACCCACACACTGGTAGTTGCCCTCCCCGTCTGTCCACACCGGCAGAGGCGTACCCCAGAACCGCTCCCGGGACAAAGCCCAGTCCACGTTGTTTTCCAGCCAGTTGCCAAACCGCCCCTCGCGGATGTAATCGGGGACCCAGTTGATGGTGTTGTTCAGCTCCACCAGCCGCTCCCGGCGCTCGGTGGTGCGGATGTACCAGGCCTCCTTGGCGTAATAGATCAGCGGATCGCCGGTGCGCCAGCCGAAGGGGTAGTTGTGCAGCACCTTCTCGGAGCGGTACATCAGGCCCCGCCCCTTGAGCTCTCTGATCAGCACCGGATCGGCTTCCTTGAAGAACATGCCGGCCACGGGAGTAACCTCGGGCCTGAACATGCCGTCCAGCCCCACGCCGTGCATCACGGGCAGCCCGTGGGCCTGCCCTGCCTCCAGGTCGTCCGCCCCATAGGCCGGGGCGATATGCACTATGCCCGTGCCGTCCTCGGTGCTTACGAATTCCGCCGGCAGCACCACGCAGATCTTCCCCGCCTCATCCTCGCTGCAGGGAATGTAGTCGAACAGCCTCTGATAGCGCATGCCCACCAGGTCCGCGCCCTTGACCCGGCGCAGCACCTTGTACGGCGCATCACGCAGGGCCGCACCCAGCAGGGGCTCTGCCAGGATGAACGTC
>JAOUPZ010000131.1 GCA_029879595.1 Deltaproteobacteria bacterium
TGAGAGCAGTGTGCGATAGAGATCAGAGTTCCAGGGCCGCCACGGTCACTCCATCGCCTCCCTCGTTTCTTTCGCCGGGCCGGAACGAGCTGACATACGGGCTTCCCCCCAGCGCTTCCCGCAATCCCTTTTTCAGCGCACCGGTGCCATGGCCGTGGATCAGCAGCACCGGTGAGACATGCTTCATTACGCACAGGTCCAGAAACGGCTCCAGCCGTTCCAGGGCTTCGTGAAGCCTTAGGCCCCGCATATCCAGGGTGTTTTCCCCGCCCGGCAGAACAGGTGGCGGCTGGCCGGCCTCGGCGGCAGCCCCCTCCTCACCTCCCCGGCGGGCGGCCCTGCCCCCCCGGGAAGATGCTCCGGCCTGCCGAGAAGGTTTCGGCGACGTCCCCGTCGGAACCAGGAACAGCCTTTCCCCGTCAACCTCCAGGCTTACCCCCCCCATGCGCACCCGGGCCCGCCGTCCCTTGTCCAGGGGGGCCTCCAGTTCCACCTCCCGGGAATGTCCCCCCAGCCACAGCCGGGTCCCCGGCCCCAGCTTCTCCAGGTCTCCGGCCGGTTTCAGCCCCGGTTCCGGCTCATCCGCGGCGATCTGCAACGCCCCCGGCAGTTCCCCGCTCACCTCGTCCAGCCGGCGGCGCACCCGGTCCACCGTCTGCAATGAGTTGGCCTGCTGCAGTTCCTTGATGACCCCTGCTATCTTTTCCCGGGTCTGGCGCACCTCGGCGCTGATCTCCCCCCGCTCCCGGTGCCGCACCTCCTGTTCGCGCCCCTCCAGCGTCCGGCGTTCCTCCTCCAGGCGTTTTCTCTCCCGGGCCAGCTCGGAGCGCCTCTGCTCCAGGTTCTGCTCCAGCCGCACCAGTTCCGCCTCGCGTTCTTGCAACCTGATCAGCAGGGTATCCAGGGCCGCCGGTCGGTTCTCCAACTCCAGCTCCGCGGCCCGGGCCAGTTCTTCCGGCAGCCCGTGGCGCCGGGCGATCAGCAGCCCGTAGCTGGCCCCGGGCACTCCCGGCAGCAGCCGGAAGGTGGGACGCAGCCGCTCCGGATCAAAGGAGACCGAGGCGTTGAGCACTTCCGGCAGGCGCTCGGCCAGGGTTTTCAGCTCCCCGAAATGCGTGGTTACCAGGGTGAGCGCCCCGGCCCGCACCAGCCGCTCCAGCACGGCGCCGGCCAGCGCCGCCCCCTGGGCCGGATCGGTGCCGGTGAGCATCTCGTCCAGCAGCACCAGGCTCCCCCGGTCGGCTGCGGGCAACACTTCGGCCAGCAGGCTGATCTGGGCGGAAAAGGTGGAAAGATCGCTCTCCAGGCTCTGCATGTCCCCGATATCCGCCCAGACCCGGCCAAACAAATCGAACCTGGAGCCCTCCCGCACGGGAAGGTGCATCCCGCAGCGTGCCAGCAGGGCACACATCCCCACGGCCTTGAGCAGCACGGTCTTGCCGCCGGTATTGGCCCCCGAGATGACCATGCAGCGCCGGTCGCCGCCCAGATCCAGATCGTTGCGCACCACCGGGGACTCCTTTTCCCGGGCGGCAGCCTGCTCCTCCAGCAGCATCAGGGGGTGGGCCAGCCCTTTCAGGGACACCTCTCCCCCGTCCTGCACCAGCACCCCGGAGCCCTGGTAGTCCTCGCTCAGCCGGGCCTGGGCATGAAGCAGATCCACCCCCCCCAGCCAGCGCAGGTTTTCCTGCAGGGCGGGGGCGCTCTTCCCCACCAGCGCGCTGAGCTCCCGCAGTATGCGGTCCATCTCCATTTCCAGCTGCCGTTCCGCCATGGTCAGGGCGTTGGTGTCCTCCACCACCGCCTGCGGTTCCATGAACAGCGTGGCCCCGCTGGCCGAGACATCGTGTACTATGCCCTTGAACTGGCCTTTGAAATCGGCCTTGACAGGAACGACGTACCTCCGTCCGCGCAGAGTGTATATCCTGTCCTGCAGCGCGTTTTCCAGCGCCGTATCCCGCAGGATGCGCTCCAGCCGGTTCTGGATGGCCCGGCGCCGCCCCTCCAGCTCATCCAGCAGCCCCCTCAGTTCCGGAAAGGCCCCCAGGTTCAGCCCGCCCCCGGGATCAAGGGACTTTTCCAGGGTCCGGCACAGTTCCTCCTCCGGTTTGAGCACACCGGCCAGCGCCGCCAGGCCGGGCAGGCCCTGCATTCCCCTGATCTCCCCCGCCTCCGCCAAGGAGAGCAGGGCGCGCATCTCCGCGCCGACCTTGCGCGCCATGCGCTGGGCCTCCAGCACCCGGCCCATTTCCTCGGCTTCCAGCCGCCCCTCCTTGGCCGCCCGGACCACCAGCAGCGCCACTCCCTCCGGGGCCGCCAGAACCAGCGCACCCCGCTCCCGGCGCAGGACCTTCATCTCGCCGATCAGTTCCATGCGCTCCATGGCTTCCCGCGGGCTGTCCAGAAACGCCAGGGCCGCCAGGGCCTCCCGCCCCGGAGTCCCCTGCAGCCGCTTTGAAAGAGCCTCCAGCAGACGCCCCCATTCCAGCCCGTTCAGGGTTGGCGCATGGGCCGATTCAAGTTGTGGCTGTGGAATCATTGGCTATCCAGGAAAACAGCGGCCCGGCGGGGCAAGGTCAGGAGTGAAACACCGTCTGAAGCTGCCCGGCGAAATCATCGCCGGACAGACAGCCCAGCCGCCTGATCAGCAGCACACGGGTGTGGTACCAGGGATAAGGCTCACCATCGGCAGGGGACCACCCATCGCCCAGCACCAGCACCACCGGGGTCTGGGCCAGGTTGTGGATGTTCTTTCTGAGATGCTCCAGCAGTTCCGAGGCCGTTTCCCGGTCATTTTCTATCACCAGCAGGTCCGGGTGGGTCATCCGCATCTCCTGGGTTACCTGCCGCTTGTATTCATCCAGGGCCATCCGGTTGTGCTCGTGCATCACCTGCCTGAGGATATCATTGATGACATGGGCGGAATGACCGGCCTCCCGGGATTTTTTGATCAGTTCCTCCTGGCGCTCCCGGGGGAGCCGGTGCAGCCCCTCATGGTCGTACCAGATCACATGTGAGCGCTCCCTGTTCAACCCGGGAAAGACCTTGCGGCAGCCTTCCAGCAGAGCCTCGCCGTTTTCCCGGCTGGACGGAATGACGGCCACCTTGCGCACCAGCCCCCGGGAAAACCAGCGCTTCTCGTGCCGTTCCCTGATCACATGGAGATAATCCTCCAGGTCGTCGCCATGTCTTTGCATCCACCCCAGCAGGGAATCCCGCACCCAGCGCCGGGCCAGATCATCCCGCTGGCGGCGGCAGCGGGCGCTCTCGTCCTCATAGAACCCCTGGGCCCTGCCGGTTTCCCTGATCTGCTCCCGGGCTTCCTCCAGCTGGTCCCGGGTCTGCGATTCAATGGCCTCAAGCCGCATCCGGGTGCCCCCGGCGATGACCACCAGCCCCTGTTCGCGGTACTGGTCCATTATGGTCAGGTCCAGTCCGGCCACCTGCTCGGGCTCCTGGCAGGATGAAAGGTCCAGCCAGCGCTTTCGGCCCAGCCCGGCCAGAGCCTGCAGGATGGCTCCGGCCTCCTCCGGATCGAAGGACAGCACCAGCCCCTGCTTCAGGTGTTTCGGCAGCTTGCCGGGCTCCCAGACCAGCTGGGCATCGTCTGCGGAGAGCATCAGGGCGCATTTGTCCAGGGCCCGCTGCAACACCTCGGCCTCCTGCTTCAGCAGCAGGTGCCGCTTCCGGGCGAACTCCAGCCCCTTGACGGCCTTTCCCTCCAGTTTGGCGGCGCTCTCAACCTCGTCCCTGAGCCGGGTGCTGGTAAGTTTTTTCTGCTTTCCGTCCAGGGGGGCCTGAGACAGGCTCCGCCAGTCCAGCACACCGTCCAGGGGGGCGAACAGCTTTTCCAGCGGCTCGTCAATCCTCCACAGCACCGGCGGCTCCACCTGGGCCGCCTGCCCGTCGGAGGGCCAGGCCCCCACCTGGATCAGCAGGGTGGGTTCGCGGAACACTCCCTCGGCAGGATGCTCCATGGCCGAACAGCGCGCAAACCCGCGTCCGGCCAGCAGCGCGGCCAGAGTCTCCCGCACCAGGGGAGCGCCCCCTGCGCAGACCACCGGCAGATCCGCCCGGGCCTCCGACTCCCGCAGACGCCGGTTGTGGGCGTCGTACTCATTGCGGATCCGGTTGCCGGTTTTGCGGATGCTTTTGAGCAGATCCTGGTAGCTGGCCGCCTCGGGGAAAAGGTGCCCCAGCCCCAGCAGGTTCTCAAAGG
This sequence comes from Deltaproteobacteria bacterium, assembly GCA_029879595.1. Taxonomy (GTDB): domain Bacteria; phylum SAR324; class SAR324; order SAR324; family JACQKK01; genus JAOUPZ01. Next base: position 4,220 of record JAOUPZ010000131.1, read on the forward strand.
TCACCTCACCCAGGCGGACCTTGGCTACTTCGTCAAAGGGAATTCCCGGAAAAAGGAACAGCCCCTGGGGCTCCTGAATCAGTCCTCCGCCGGTCCAGGAAAGCTTCAGGCCGGTCTCCTTCCTCAGCCGGCCCAGCCATTTATCAACCGAAAGCGACTTCTCGCCAACCCTTATCCCTTCAATTTCGCCGAAACCCAGCAGGGCCCCTTTTTTAAGTACCTCCGGCCGGACCTCGGCGGATTGCCGGCCCTGCCTTCTGAGCAGCAGGGCGGTGACATGGTCGTTCACCTTGAGCCGGGGGAAGCCCTCGGGAAATTTCTCCGTGAGCAGACCAGGGTCCGAAACCGACAGGGTGGCCCCGTTTTCCAGTATCAGCCTCACCGGTGCCGGCCCCTGCACCAGGCGCCTGAGCCCCTCATGCAGGGTGGCCAGGGCCAGGCAGAGCTTTACCGGCCGGTCCTGTTGCCGGGAGACCATCCGGCAGAACTCCAGGCGCTCCTGCCAGCGCGGGCCGGCCGGCGGTTCGGCCAGCAGGAAGTCCGGCTGGTCTTTTTCCCATTGATCCGGAAAGAACTCGTGCATGAGGTAGGAGATGTCATCGTCGGAATTAAATACCCCGGCTGCGAAGGGATGATCGGGAAGATCCATCCGCAAATGGCGAAATATATTTTTCCAGACCGCCGGGGTATGCCCCATGGCGATGATTTTCACCAACATAGAATATTGCCGGCATCCATTGTGTATTTCACTGATTCTGCTTTATGCTGTATCATCTTTTGCGAATACGAAAAATTTATTTGCCACCGCAATGAAACATCAGAGAGTTTCAATCGTACAACACATATAACATTTTACTAAATCCGGCCGCCGCGTAATGTCCATAGAGAAAGAATTACAAGCCCTCCTGGAAGAAGACGATACCTCCCCGGGTTCCGAGGCATCCCAGGAAGTAAGCGGAATGCCGAAGATCATGAACCTCAAGCAGGGGGATATGCCTCCCGGAGACCTGGAGGCCCTCAAGCCGATATGTTTCACCGCCGAACAGAAGTATCAGGAAGTGATGACCCACATCAAGACCATCCGCTCGGCCAACCAGATGCTGACCAAGTTTCACTCCAAGGGTGGCGGGGTGACCGAGCAGGATGTTGAACGGGCCAAGAAGGAGTTCCACCAAGCCAAGGAATCCTACATGGAAATTGGCACCCAGATGAACGAGGGCATCAAGAAAATCTACGAGGCGGCCAAGACCTATTTTGAAGACCTGCTGGTGCAGGATCTGTACATTACATACCTGGCCAAGCTGCTGGGCTCGCTGGAGGCGCGCAACCCGGTGGAAAACCTGGTCAAACGCATGGCCAGCTACATGTTCAGTTTCGACCGGGAGCAGATTTATCTGACCGAGGAGGAGGAGCGCCGCGGACTCACCATTGAGTCCAAGAAAAAGGAAATGCTGGAGCAAAAGGACATGGATGTGCGCCGGCTGGAATCCCGCTACCAGAAGCGCCAGCTCCAGATACGCCTCAAGGCCGGGGAGCGCAAGCTGGTCATCATAAAGAACCTGATGCGGCTGACCAAGATGGACCCGGAGGACATCCACACGCATATCTGGCTGGCCACCCTGATGAGCGAGGAACTGGGAAAAATCCGCGACCAGAACCGCCGCCTGGAAATGCGGGACGACATCCTCCAGCACTGCCAGAAGGCCTTCACGGGAATCGATGATTTTCTCAACCTGCAGGGCATCCAGAGCCTCAGCGAGCGGGACAAGCGCCGCTCGGAATATCTGAAAACCATCACCGGCATCAGGAAGCCGCTGGTTCATGGCTGACGGGGCGACGCACCCAATCGCCCGCCGGTTCCGCCGCTGTATGCGGCTTTCTTTCTCCCTGTTTGATTTTACCCCCCATAAATTGATAAATTACCGGTTAACCGGCGGCGGGAAGCCGCCCGGAACACCCGGAGCGCAACCGCCGGGTAAAGAGTCCGCCCCGGGGGGATACCGCCCCGGCTGATTACCCGGGGAGCGGCCCGTGGAGGCCCAGGGATGGACCAGCGGCAGCAAAGAGGCGCAGATGCCCAATATTCTTAATTTCGAGCCGGCCCAATTCGTCGGGTTTATCGTGATATTCGCCCGTGTGCTGGGGTTGTTCCTCTCCGCGCCAGTGCTGTCCGATAGCTCCATCCCCACTCAGGTGAAGGTGGCCTTCACCTTCATCACCGCCCTGGTGTTTTATCCCGTGCTGGCCCCGCTGCGGGTTCCCGTTGATCCCTCGCTGCTGGAAGTGGTGGTGCTTTCCTTCGGGGAGCTCATGGTGGGCCTGCTGATGGGATTCATCGGACGGCTGATTTTCGCCGCCATCAGCATGGCGGGAGAGGTGGCTGGCTTTCAGATGGGGGTTGGTATGGCGCAGATGTTCGACCCCTCCACATCCCAGCAGACCACTCTGATCGGGCAGATCAAGGTGGTGTTCGCCATGCTGCTCTTCGTGGCCATGAACGGTCATCACATGTTTATCCAGGCCCTGGCCGCCAGCTACGGCAAGATCGGCCCCGGGGGATTTATGGTCACGGAAAAACTGAGCAACAGCCTGGTGGCGCTTACCGGGGCGGTATTCGTGCTGGCCCTGAGGGTGGGAGCCCCGCTGATCGTTTCCATGCTGGCCGCCAATATGAGCCTGGGGCTTATCGCCCGCACGGTGCCCCAGATGAACGTGTTCATGGTGGGTCTGCCCTTCACCATCGCCCTGGGGCTGCTGCTGCTGGCCCTGGGGTTCCCGTTTTTCGTGGAGGCCGTGGCGACGCTCCACAATCAGCTGCAAACCATTTTGATGAGCACTCTGGGAAATGGCTGAACAGGGAGGACAGGAGAAAACCGAGAACGCCACCCCCAAAAAGCGCGAAGATTCCCGCCGGGAGGGGATGGTGGCCTACAGCAAGGAGGCTTCCTCGGCCGTGCTCATGGGCACGTTTCTTTTGTACTTTCTGTTGTTTGGCCGGGCCACCGTGGAGCAGCTAATGATCATGATGCGCCACGCCTTCCAGAACCTGATCATCGAGGATATCACCATCAGCTCCCTGCGGCTCCAGATTCTGGGGGATACCTGGCCGGTGGCCCTGGCGCTGATGGGAATGTTCCTCGCGGTGCTACTGATAGGGTTCATGGCCTCGGCGATGCAGGTGGGACTGATGGCCAACCCGCTTCAGCTAAAGTGGGAACGGCTGGACCCGATTCAGGGAATGCAGCGCATCTTTTCCGCCCAGGGCCTGGCGGATCTGCTCAAGAGCATTTTCAAGATGGGCGTGATCGGATACATCACCTACCTCACCCTGAGCGAAGAGATGGTGGACATGTTCAGCCTGTCCAAGATGCCCCTGGGGGGCATCCTGGAGTTCAACGTGGACCTGCTGGTGAGCCTGATTACCAGGGTCACCGTGGCCATGGTGATCCTGGGCATTTTTGATTACCTGTTTCAGCGCTGGAACTACGAACAGAAGATCATGATGACCAAGCAGGAGATGAAGGAGGAACACAAGCAGACCGAGGGGGACCCGCAACTGAGGGCCCGGGTACGGCAGATTCAAAAGGAAATATCGCGGGCCAGGATGATGCAGAATGTTCCCAAGTCCGATGTGGTGGTCACCAACCCCACCCATTACGCGGTGGCCCTGATGTATGACCGGGAGATAATGGACGCACCCCGCGTGATGGCCAAGGGCGCGGACTTCGTGGCCATGCGCATCCGTGAGGTGGCCGAGGAAAACAACGTGCCCATCGTGGAAAACCCCCCGGTGGCCCGGGAGCTTTATGGCAACGTGGAAATCGGGGAGCAGGTCCCGGAGAGCCTGTTCAAGGCCGTGGCTGAAATTCTGGCCTATGTG
>JAOUPZ010000132.1 GCA_029879595.1 Deltaproteobacteria bacterium
TTTTTTTAGGGGTCCTTTTTTTTTTGTTGAGAATGACTTATATCCAAAGGAAGAAAATAAGGGGTCGGGTTAAGCACGGATATTTTATATTTTATCCGGAAGAGTACATGCAAAATCAGGCAGAGGCAGCTGGCTATGAAGCAGAACGTAGGCTGCAGGATTGTTTCACCGGAACAAAGGGTGCACAAACGCATCAAACTGCCTGCGGCCGCATTGTTGCTGGCCCTGTTCATGGCTTCGGCGCTGACAGGCTTTGCTTCCACCGCCCTGGCCCAGGGAGCCGACCTGGAGCAGATCAGGGCCGATCTGGCCAAACTCAAAAAAGTCAACGCCCAGGACAGGGGACGGCTGGTCTTCAGAGCAGCCTGCGCCCCCTGCCACGGAGTAAACGGCGATGGCCGGGGACTTCGGGCCGTCGGGTTTGAGCAGCCTCCCACCAACCTCACCCGGGGAGTCTACAAGTTCCGCTCCACCACCGGGGCCACCGTAGCCCGCGGAGATATTGAGCGCAGCATCCGCGAGGGCATGCCCGGCACCGAGATGGTTCCCTTCAAGGGCCTTTTGGACGAGAACACCATCGGGTCCCTGGCCGACTATCTGATAGCCCTTTCCCCCCGGTTCGACGACCCCAAGGCCCTGGGAAACCCCAACGCCATTCCGGCCCGCAGCGGCAAATCCAGCCCCCAGAGCATCGCCAAGGGCAAGGAACAGTTCACCAGCGAAAGCGACTGTGCTGACTGCCACAATGCCAACGGCAGCGGCAGCGACGACGAGGAAGACGAAGCGGGCGTTCACGTCATGATGGTGGACTTCCGAGACGGAATCTTCAAAAGCGGCCTTACCGACGCCGACCTGTTCCGCTCCATCAAATATGGCATGCCCGGAACCACCATGGTGGCCTACGAGGGGGATGTGTCCGATGACAACATCTGGGCCATCGTCGATTACATCCGCTCCCTGGAAGATCCCCCGGGTTTTCTGGGCCAGATTTTCGCCGTGCGCCCCAGCCGCTTTGATTACCGCGACTTCAAGGAGCAGCCCAAGCCGGTTATAAAGCAGCCCGGGAAGAAGGAAAAAAAGGGCAAGAAAAAATCCTGAGCCGGGCAGATTCCGGACAGGCAGGTGGAAAGCTGGGCAGTAAATATACTCCATTGAACAACAGGCATGGCAGGTAAAATTTGAATCCCTTGAGGTGGGAGTTGGAAAGAACTGCGGATATGATGCGTACCACCAAAATGGCGGAACGGAGCCGGAATGCCGACGTCCGACCGTGGAACACTCTCCTGGCACTGCTGGCCGCAGTGCTGCTGGCCGCAGTGCTGCTGGGGGGGTGTCTGGCCGAAGAGGGCCTGCCGGAGGAGAATGACACCGGCCCGGTGGTGGAGAACCCGGTGTGGGCCGATGTGGACCCCCTGCTGCAAACCTGCCGGGACAACTGCCACAGCTCAGAAGGAACAATGAGCTGTGACATGTGTCACGCCGGCGAGGGAAGAACCGCAGCTCAGCTCAATCCGCTGGATTACGCCAATATGGTTGACATTACCAATACCACGCTGACCACCACCGATCTAGTGGTGGATTCCGGCTCCAGTGATACCAGCGTGCTGTGGTGGGTGCTCTCCGGGGATTCCCGGTACCTAGATAACGGGGGCGCCATGCGGAGCTACAAGAACAGCCTGGGTAGTTCGGAGAACGAAACCATCCAGAACTGGATAGACACCGGAGCCAACCAGTAATGGCCCGCCCAAAAAGGATGGAAACGCAGATTTTAACCGGAACGGTTCGATATTTACGATTTGGCATCACAGAGACACAACGCTAGAGACACAACGCTAGAGACATAACACAGAATTGCCGTAAACCAGAAGCAGGAGAATGAAACCGAAATGCGGGCGATCCGAACAGGAAAGAAGGGGGCGCGAATGCTGGCCGGGCTGGGCATGGGACTGGCTTTGGGGCTGACCCTGGGGCTGGTGCTAACACCAGGCAACGCTTCCGCCGAACCTTATTTCACGGTGCGCGATGGAGTCCGCTGCTCCACCTGCCACGTCAACCGCACCGGCGGTTTCAAGCGCACCGCCTACGCCCAGGTGTACATGCAGACCCGCATGACGGCCGACGCAGGGGGCGGGCATATGGAATACCCGCGACTGTATCACGGCCAGATCAACGAGTTCATTTCCATCGGAGCGGACATCCGCGCCGCCGCCAACTGGTACAAGGACGAGGAGTCGCCGGACTCCAACTGGCAATTCGACCGCCCCCGCGAGGTATGTAAAAGCTGCCATGGCAACTACGACGGCAAACGGGCCGAATACTATGTGCAACTGGAACCGCTGCCGGGGCGGGCCAGCCTGGTCTTTGGCCAGAACCTGCTGCACACCTCCGGAGTCAGCCCCACCCGGGAAGCCTACGCCCTGGTGGAAAACATGCCGGCCAACGGCTATGTGAAGATCGGCACCTTCAGGCTGCACACCGGGCTGAACAATACCTTTGACAACCCGTTCCTGCACGGCGAGGCCTCCGGTGGACGCCTTGTGCCTGTCTGGTCATCCATGCGGGGGCAGGGCATGGAGCTGGGGTTTGAGCCCGGCTCGTTCTCGGTTTCCTTCAACATCACCAACCCCCTGGATCCGGTCAAGGTTCCCAAGGGCAAGCGCATCGGCTGGAACGCCTATGCCGTGCTGGACCCCCTTACCCTGGGCATGGTGAGCTATCGCGATCCCATGGACGATGAGAAGGAACGCCGGATTACCGGTTACTACGCCGGACTGGCCCTGGGCCGGTTCACCATGCTGGCAGAGGTGGATACCCTCAGCACCCCCGAGGACGGAGGTGCTGTGAAGGAAAAGGCCTGGCTGGGCGAGGTCAACCTGCTGCTGACCCGGGGGCACAACATAAAGCTCCAGTATGAGGCCCACGACCCCGACACGGGAGCGCCGGAGAATATCCACGACCGTACCGGATTCATCTACGAGCCGTTCATCACGCGCTACCTGCAGATGCGCTTCGGAACAAGGCTGCGCCACGGGCCCCATGAAACCCAGGAAAACAACGGCAGGGAATATTTCATTGAGACGCACATGATGTACTGACAGAAAAATTTGTCAGCCTGAATACTTGTGGAATACGGTTTGGTGCAGCTTGATTAGCGATAGGAAAAAGGTGTTGTTGTTTTAGAAAATCAAACCTGATAAAAGAAAATCAGATTACTGATAACAATCGATAATCATTCATTTCTAGCAGCTTGATGGCAAGTAAGTTGTTGTCTTAAAAGAAACTGTCGCAAAGTCGGCCTTGAGTCTGCCCGTCAAAAACACTGTCGGCAGGCAAAGCACCAGGCATAATTTAAACGACAGTCATTTCAGATGTTGCAGTACGCTGTACTCGCAATACCGCAGTTGCAGTCGCAGAATTGTTTTTTCAGTCAGAAATGCTTTTGAAAGGGGTGAATGTTGTCCAGAACGCTTATTTTGGGTCGTGGAGGCCCTGTAAGCAGTAAGTAATGGCGCGGGTTAAATATTACGCTTCTTCTACTTGGGTGGAACTGAGTCGTGGGAGAGCGGGAGATATGTACCAGGCGCGAAAGTTTCCAACCAAGGAGAAGAATCATGAGTTTAAAGAAGCTGTTTATTGTGCTTCTCGCCGCCTCAGCACTGGTCGTGACAGGCTGCGGTGAAGAAAAAGGCGCCGACGGCGCTGCGGGAGCGCAGGGAGAACAAGGATTACCCGGAGACCCTGGAACAGATTACGAGGCATCCACCACGGAATCCTGCGAAATCTGCCATGGAGAGGGTCGGCTGATGGATGTCGATGCAGTGGAGGGAGTTCACGCTCCGGCCCCTTCTGAAGCCACCACCCGTTTTATACCGACCGTTACCGGCGTGACGATCAACACCGGTGAAACCATTACGGTTAATATCCATGTGGAGGATGAAGCAGGAACCGGCAAAACCGGCCTTGTTGGCAGTGGTCTGCGGCTGACCCTCGCCCAACTCAAACCCGGGGCGGCCACTGGCGATTCGTCCTACTGGGATAACTATTTCACCACCTCCAACACCTCAACCGCTGTCGGATCACCCGGATATGGCACCAGCGCCACCCAGGCCACCTCGAAAAACGTGGATTCCGCTACCGGAGCAACTTTCTCGGATGATGGGAACGGAGACTATACCTACACCATCAATACCAGCGGAACCGCAACGGTATTCACAGGCATCGCAGCCAACACCAACCTGCACCGCATAGCGCTTCAGGTATCCGGCGGCGTGAGCAACGGGGCCTTCAACTTCGACCCCAGCGCGGCCACCTTGGATACGGCCATCACAGTATCGGAGCCCAACCCCAAGGAAGTGGTCACCATTTCCGCCTGTAACGCCTGTCACGATGCGGACGGCGACGGCAACGGCCTGGCCATGCACGGCGGGGGAAGAAGGGACCTGGAATACTGCGTCACCTGCCACAATCCGGCCACCACGGATGAGGACAGCCTGAACACGCTGAACCTCATGTCACTGGTTCACAAAATTCACCGCGGTAAGGACCTTCCCAGTGTTGGTCTCGGCGAACCTTATGAGATATGGGGATACCAAGACCACTATTTCGACTATACCCTCGGAGCCACTCCGCAGGACGTCACCAACTGCGCCAAGTGCCACCAGGGGGCCGATGCCGCCAACTGGAACACCGTGGTCAACAAGGAAACCTGCACCAGTTGTCATGACAACGTGAAGTTCGATGCCTCAGCTGGCGCCAGCTGTACCGTTGACAACTCGGTTTACTGCGACCACTCCGGTGGTACACAGGCCAATAACGCCGGCTGCACCACCTGCCATGCCGACGACAGCGGAACAGCGACCGCTAAGATTTCCGACAAGCACCGCTGGGCCCAGCGCGAAGCCGTGGCCGAGGATTTTGCCTTTGTGATCAACTCCGCCACCTACAGCAGCGCCACCGGAGTGGTCACCATGAAATACAAGGTGACCAAGGGCGGCGCCGCTCACGATCTCTCCACCGAGACCGGCAGCGTCAACCTGAAGGTTGGTTGGAAGAACGTCGGAGAAGCCGACTACACCAACCCGGGCAGCGGGGCCACCAACAACCAGCCGGCCTCGGCTATCAGCGCCAGCCTGAAGCCCACCAACACCGATGTCACGGATAACTTCGCCACCGATGGAACCTACACCATCAATTACACCCTGCCCGCAGAGGCCCAGGCCGCCGGCACGGTGATCCTGATTATGGATGGCCGCCCATCGTTCGAAGTCGTCACTGGTGAAGGCAAGCAGAACATTCCCGTCACCAGCGCATCCACGGAGATCGCCATCAATGACAGCACCGTGCAGGCAAGGCGCGTCAATGCCAATCTAACCAAATGCAAAGGCTGCCACGACCGGGTGACACTGCATGGACAAAACCGCAACAACAACATCAAGGTCTGTACGACCTGCCACAACTCGGCCAACACGGACATCGCCGTGCGCCCGGCCGATCCGGCAGATGCGGTAGATGGCAAGGTTGAAGAGCCGATTGACTTCAAGAACATGATCCACAGGATTCATGCCGGACGCGATACCGCAGCGGTAGGCGTCACCATCTATGGGCACCTGTCCAGCGTCCATACCTTTGCAGGCGAATTCCCGCCGGGCACACCTCTCAACAGCTGTGAGGTCTGCCATGATGCCGGACAGTATACACTGCCCCTGGCAAGCGGCATTCAGGGAACCACCGTTACATCCGGCGACAAGGTGGATCAAACGGACGACCTGAACATTTCGCCCACAGCAGCTGTCTGCTCGGCGTGCCATGACAAAGTGGCCTCCAAGGCGCACATGACGCAGAACGGCGCCGCCTTCGCCCTTCCTGAATCCAGGATTGAGTATTAATACACTCCTGGCAGGCCGATAACTTTCAACCCAGGGATTCGCGGCAACCCCGCGGATTCCTGGGTTTTTTACCGTTTAACCCAGGCCGATATCTCAAGTATCGGGCAAAACCAAACCGGAACGTGCTTTCGCATCAGCCCCCGGCTGTATATGGCAGCCAAATAAGGTGACAGCCTGCTATCCGCTCCAATCAATTTTTTTATGCCGAAAAACAAGATGTCCAAGACAAGATTTATCCAGGTTTTAATCCCACTGCTGCTGAGCGCAGCCTGTGTGCTGGCCGGGCTGACCACCCTGCCGGGCTGCCAGAACAAACCCGCCGCCTCTTCACCCGCTCCGCGCGCCAACCCGGATGACCCCGTCCTGGCGGTTGTCAATGGCAGGGAAATCACCCGGTCACAGCTGCTTTCAAGTATGGGCAACAACCCGGAATCCGAATTTTCAGAGCAGGAAAAACAAGATGCGCTGGAACAACTGGTGGAACATGAACTGATCCTGCAAAAAGGGATCGAACTGGGGCTGGACAGCGACCAGGGCTACGACAGAATAATCAGAAAGATGGAAAACCGCCTCCTGGAAGTTAAGCGGAAACAGATGTATCAGCTGTTCTACAAAAAAGAGTTTCTGGAAAAAGCGCAGATTTCCGATGAATCGCTGAAGGAATATTTCGAGCAGAACCAGGAACATATCCAGTCCGATTATTATCTGCAGGGCCTGTCCTTTGATGAGGAAAACAAGGCCCGGAAGGCGCTGGAACGCCTGGCTGGCGGGGAATCGTTTGAAAAACTGGCCCTGGAACTATATCCCAATCACCGCACGGCGAAACATGGGAAGCCCTGGGACATGGGCAAGATATCCCTGCTCCAACTGCCGGACAAATGGCGGCAGGAGGTAATGAAGCTCAATATTGGCCAGAATACAGGATTGATATACTTCGGGAAATCAGGATACAGAATTTTGCGGCTGGCCGACAAAAAGCCCAACCCGGCGCTTACATTTGAAGCTGTCCGCAAGCAGTTGTTTATAGACCGGCGCTCGCAACTGCTGGAAGAGCAGTTTCGGGAATACAAGAAGGAACTTCGCAACAAGGCCACCATCAGCATGCAGAACACCCCTTAATGTGCGGGTGTCGTAACCCTTGGGCCGACGGCCCGCCGCCGGAGGTTTAATATGCCGCCGGCGGCTTGTTATCTGCCCGGGGCACGGTTTTGGGTACTGGATAAAATAATAGACGTCTTTAACCAGCGTCAGCCGGCCTGTGCCTGAGGTAAGGACTGAAATTACTCAGCGCCCCTTGGACAGGCCGGAGAAGCAGGACCCCGGTCATATGAATCCGTAAACCCCACCGAGGATCGTCACCGCCATCAGCCAGGATGCCCGGTTTCAAGCCGAAAGTTCCTGCCAGGGTGGGGACACATGGAGTTTTTCAACTACAGGCGTCAGTGCCTGGAAAAACCGGTCCAGGAGATACCGCAATTTTCGCAGAGAGAGAGGGGGGGGGCGGGGAGACACTCCCATTACCGATGAGATAACCGCAACCAGTGAATAAACAGCCCGATTTTTGGTTTTAAATCCCTGATTTGCATAGCAATCATAAATTCGCCGGCGGACCGATTGGTCTGCCGGTTTTTTTTTGCCTTGCAGAACCCCTGTCCCCTACGGTTGAACCATTGGAGGCCCGCCTGCCTCAGGTTTTATAAAAAACCACTGCCAAAACTGGCCCCCGGCACAGATCACAATAAAAAACTGCTGGATTTTATATTGGGACAGGACGTATAAATACAAGATTCGGATAAAAGCAGAATTGCGGATTTGGGCCATATTTCACACGGGAAATCAGCTGATAACCCAGACGGATTACATTGTGACTGGCATTTTTCATAAACTGTTTTCAGATACAGGAGCTAACCAATGAACAGGGTCACTTTGTCGTGGCTGACGATTGCTTTGCTGGCCGCTTTCACCCTCATTGCAGGGTGCGAGAAAAAACCCGGCGAAGCCGGCTATAAGCCCCCGCCCAAGGAAGATGCCCCCCACCCGTCAGACAAGGTGCTGGCAAGAGTAAACGGGGAAACCATCACCCAGGGTGACATGGAGCAACTGCTGCGCCAGGGAAATGCGGACGGCCTCAGCCCGGATAAGTACAAGGAAGTCCTGGACATGCTGATCGAAAGCGAGCTTGTCCACCAGT
>JAOUPZ010000133.1 GCA_029879595.1 Deltaproteobacteria bacterium
GCAGCACGGAGCCGTCCCCGCCCCCCTGAACTACAAGGGATTCCCCAAAAGCGTGTGCACTTCGGTAAATGAGGTGGTCTGCCACGGCATTCCCGGCGACAGGGTGCTCAAGGATGGAGATATCATCAATATCGACGTGACCCCCATCCTGAACGGCTATTACGGGGATACGAGCCGCATGTATCTGGTGGGCGATGTCAGCGCGGAGGCCCGCAAACTGGTGGACGTGACCAGGGAATGCCTGCAGCTGGGCATCGATCAGGTCCGTCCCGGCGGATTCATCGGTGATATCGGCCACGCCATCCAGCAGCACGCAGAGTCCCACGGCTATTCAGTGGTGAGGGACTTCGTGGGGCACGGCACCGGTGTGCGCTTCCATGAAGACCCTCAGGTGCCTCACTTCGGACGCAAGGGAACCGGGCCGCAGATTTTCGCGGGAATGGTGTTCACCATAGAACCCATGATCAACAAGGGGGGCTGGCGGATCAGGGTGCTCAAGGACGACTGGACGGCCGTCACCCAGGACGGCACGCTTTCCGCACAGTGGGAACACACCATCCTGGTGACCGATAACGGGGTGGAGATTCTCACCGCCTGAGAGCCAGTGCCGAGGAACCGGAAGAAACCGGCACCCCCTAGAGTTCCCGGGGAATCCGGCGGGAAGTCTGCACGGCCAGGTTGTAATAGCGCTGTCCATTATGGATGGACGTTTCACGCACCTCATCACCTTCCGGTCTTTCCACCGCACGTTCGCTGCATACCATACCCATTTGCAGGGCCCTCATGGTCTGGTAGGCCGGCAGGATCTTCATCAGATCCCTGTCCTTGGAGGCGGTGACATACCTTTTCAAAAACAGCTCCGATTCCTCCACGGCATCCAGCAGCAGCAGCCCGTTGACCAGGGTGGCCACATCATTGGCCGAATCCAGCATCCTGTACTTGGCCTGTGAATCCAGCGGCGAAACGGCGTAAATATCTCCGCCCTTGATATAGATATGCTCCGGGGTAAAGGCCCCGTGGCATTCCACTATGCGGTGTTTCTTCTGCCGCCTGAGAAAGAGTTTGCGGCCATCCTCCAAAAACCTGTTCATGGGCAGGATGATCGTATCCAGCATGGGCTGGCTGAGGGTGATTCCCAGGTATTTCTTGGCCTGGTAGAACACCTCCTCGAAAAGGTCCCTGAAATGCTCCAGCCGGCCCATTTCCGTCGCCTTGTCCCCGGCGGGGGCGGCCGCGTGTTTCTCGGCGAGATAACGGGCCAGGCGACCCCACGCCGTGTTGGGCAGTTTCTTCCGGGGCACCAGTTTATACAGCCAGTATGTATCTGAAAGCTGCGTCATCCTCAGGGAGAAATCCACCGTCTCCCCGGCCCCTCCCAGTCCGAAGCGGCCATCCGGGTGGCGCACCACGGGCAGAATTTCCTGTACGACATCCGGGGCCCAGTGGCGGCCCAGCCGCAGGGCTTCAAGGGAGAACCGTTCCTTGATGGCGATACTGGGATACAGGGGGCTGGTCTTGCGGATCTTGTAAAGGTTGTCCCCTGTCCGGTAGAAATAACTCCGCAGAGTTTCCTCGAACTTGATTCGCCTTAGCGCCGATGGATATGAGTCCTGCTCCATCAGGCATTTGTGAAATTCGGTGTGGTTTTTCCTGGCCATTGGCTTTTTCTGGCAATTTCGTTGTTCAGAAATCATCCCCTGCATCTGGGGGGATGTATGATCCGGGCACGCCTTTTTTTACAGCCGGAGAATATCCTTCGCAATGCTAAGGGCATTCCTGCCCACGCACCACGTGAAGCGGCCGAAAACCTCCAGCCTTTTACGATGCACTATATTATTACCGGCCCGTTATGGAACAAACCCGTTAATTTCCTTCCCTAGTTCTAGCTTCTGTCCAGGAATGTACAACGAAAGCAGGAAAAATAACAGTATATTTGAAAAATATTTATATCTGCGTTTTTTAAGGGCCGGAAAGCCCCGATCCTGCACCGGGCATGACCAGGAACTGCCCATAATCACCGAAATATCTGGTGCATATCCAAAATGGCGCATATCAGCCTGGCGCTTTTCCTTCGGAGGCCACGCTGAAATAAACTGCGCTGGCCTGCGCCGGTACCAGGGGCTATGCGTCAGGCATCTGCCCGGAGCCGTGCGCCCGTGGGTGCTGATGATTTTTGCCACTGCCGCAATTTCTCCGGCTTTCTGCGGGCGGAACTGGGCCAAACAGCTTGACATTCTATAATATAAATATTATTATTAATACACAGTGAGCCCACCCGAAACCACTGCGGTCCAGCAGAAACAGCCCGGGTGAGGTAAAATGGAATTAAGGCTCCCGACAGGTGTTTTGGCAATGCGTAGGCTGCCCGGGTAGCATTGGCGATGGTTTTACAGGTGAAAAAATCTGGGGTTTTGAGCAAACCGGGTTGCAGTATGTACGAGGCTTGCATGTCAGTAACAGAGCACCGACTCACCACCGGGGCCGGGAGGAGATGGCCCCTGGGTGGCACCAGCCGGTAGCCGGCATTTAAAAGCCCTTAAGGCACTGAACCGGAAAGAAAACCGACCAGCAGAGGCCATCGTGATAGCTAGCGAATCAGTCCAAAAAACACGCAAATTCAACATCGAAAAAAAAACTATTGTCAAACAAGTTGTTGCGCGCATAGGATGGAAGACGCAAGGGCAGGCGGCAGCCGGTCAAACTGGAATGACCGGTCCGCAAGATGAAGAGCCTGGGAGCAACAGTAAAACGCTCCGCAAGGCCATATGGGGTAGACCAATGAAGTTTCTTTTGGTTGACGATTCAGAGAAACCGCTTAAAGAACTGGATGCTCTGGTAAGGAACATGGGGCACATAGTGGCCGGCATCGCCAGAAATGGCGAGGAGGCCGTGGAACAGTGCCGTGTTCTGCATCCGGACATTGTTATCATGGACGTCATCATGCCCCGCATGAACGGGCTGGAGGCGTTGCAGATCATCCGCCGAGAAAATCCCTCCGCACGGGTGGTGATGTCGTGTTCGTTCAACTCCTGCGCCACCGCGCTGGAGTCGGAACGGCACGGAGCCTCCTATTTCATCACCAAGCCCTTCCAGGAAACCCGGCTGCGCACCGTGATCGATAAACTGTCCGGGGCTGAAGAAGTGGTGCAGACCCGGGAAAAGCCGGGCAAACCCGCCGCCCAGACCCGAAAGAACACCGGCGGTCACGCCAGGGGCATGGCCCGCCTGGCCACCTGACCCCGCCCGGGGGCAGGAACGGGTTATCCCGGGAAGAACCGCAGTAAAACCGGCGCTTAAGAGTGGCTGCCGGGTAGTGTTTGAAACGACCGGCGGATCAGGTTCCGCCACCTCCTAAAGTAAATCCCCCAGATACCGATATCTCAAACAGGATACCGGACCATATGTGGTCCCGGTTTAAAAGACTGGTGCTCCTGCGGGCGGAAGTTTGCCCGAAGGACGGCCGCGGTTAGTCCATGGAAGGGCGAACCGGCCGCCGTGGTGCACCGGCAATTATGGAAACAGCGGCCCCGACGCCCCTGGGCAAAGTGCGGACGGCCGGGACGCATGAGTGCGCCCCGCTCCTGCTCTTTGGCGGGGAGCGGTGCGCGCGGTCCCAGGAAACCGGCTTTTACCAAGAGCCCAATGGCATCTCACGCCGGATATGGAAGCCGGCTGAAGGCACCCGTGGGCCAGCTGGCTCAGCCCTGCCAGCGGGTAAACTGCCACATGGGGCAACAATCATGATCCAGGGCGATTTGTCCTGGCCTTGTTTGAAAGGATGCAGACATATGGATAATTTCAAATCCAAGAAGGAACTCAAGGAAGAACTTGAGCGGGCCCGGCGATATTTCATATCCCAGGGCCGGAGGGTGCAGAAACTGGCCCCGTTGAATGAAAACGCCGTGGCCGGAGCCAAGCCCCGCAAGCAGCGCCTCAAGATGTTCGCCTGAGCCCCGCCGGGATCACTCCCCGGCGGCACGGCCCCGCTTCTCATCCAGCGCCCGGGGACGGATTTCAAATCCCGCTCCCGGATAGGCGTGCCATTCATCCGCAGGGGTGGGCTTGCTTACCTCGGGCCAGTGCCCTGGTACAGGATCGCTGCCTTCGCGCGCCGCCTCGGTGGGCGTGCCGTCGGCCAGCACCGGCGGCTTGACTATCTCCAGGTTCTGCCAGGTTATCTCCAGCGGAATGTTGTTGGGGTCGAAAAAGTAGATTGACCAGCCAAACCCATGGTCCACTGGGCCCGTTACCTTGAAGCCCGCAGCCTCCAGCCGGTCCAGCATGGCGAACAGGTTCGCCTTGGTATCCACACCCAGCGAAACATGATCGAATCCCAGGGGCTTGTCCGTGGGCACCCCGTGAAACTTGTAGACCATGGGAGCAGCCTGGTCATAGGCAAAGAATGCTAGCTGGTCCTGCTCAGAGACCTTGAAGAAATAATGCTTGAACTGGCTGTTGCCCACTCCGGCCACCAGCGGCAGCCCCAGCAGATCCCGGTAGAAACGGATTGTTTTGTCCATGTCCCTGGTTATGAAGGCCAGGTGATTGATTCCTGTAAACATGTTTTTGGCTCCACGATATGGAAATTCACATTTCCCTGTTATCCGGCACGGTCGGAGAAATAAAGCCTTCCTGCCTTTAACAATAATCTTTATTATTAATTGTGACATGTAGTTATTGCGGTGGCAACCCGGGGTGAGACCGCCCCTGCCTGCCGTGGTATTCCGGCACTTGCCAGCATCAATATTTCCTGCCGTAATGGAAAAGCATGTCCTGCCGGGGCCATGTGGCCGTATCCGGGGCAGGGCAACGCCAGAAAAACAACAAGGCAACCCAAGGAGCCTCCACAATGTCACAGCAGGTCGCAGAAGAACTCTCCACCGAGGAATTACTGGCCCAGGCCGAGCAATCCCTGATCTATATAGTCACGCGCCCCCAGGAGGTAATGGTGAGGGGCAAGGGGAGCTACATATGGGACTCGCGGGGCCGGGAATACCTGGACTTCATACAGGGCTGGGCGGTGAACTGCCTGGGACACAGCCCCCGGGTGCTGGTCAACGCCCTGAACCGCCAGGCCCGCGAGATGATCAACGCCAGCCCATACCTTTTCAACCGCCCCATGATAGAACTGGCCGGGCTGCTCACCGCCAACTCCTGCCTGGACCGCGTGTTCTTTGCCAACAGCGGGGCCGAGGCCAACGAGGGAGCGCTTAAGCTGGCCCGCAAGTACGGCCAGAAGCACCTGGGCGGGGCCTACGAGGTCATCACCACCTACAACGGCTTCCACGGGCGCACACTGGCCATGATGAGCGCCTCCGGCAAAACGGCCTGGGACGGTCTGTTCGAACCCAAGGTGCCGGGCTTCAGGCGGGTCCACTTCAACAAGCTGAATGAAGTGCGCAAAAGCATCACTCCCAAGACCTGCGCCATCATGGTGGAGCCTGTGCAGGGTGAGGCGGGTGTTTTCGTGGCCTCCAAATCGTTCATGAAGGGCCTGCGCCAGCTTTGCGACGATCACGGCATCCTGCTGATCCTGGACGAGATCCAGACCGGCCTGGGACGCACCGGCAGCATGTTCGCCTATGAGCAGTACGGAATCGAGCCCGATATCATGACCCTGGGCAAGGCCCTGGGCGGCGGCTTCCCGGTATCCGCGCTGCTGGCCAAGGATCACGTCTGCGTGTTCGACGCGGGCGACCAGGGCGGCACCTTCTGCGCCCAGCCGCTGGCCATGACCGCCGGACTGACCGTGGTCCGGGAACTGCTGCACCGCAACATTCCCCGCCGGGCAGCCAGCCGGGGCCGGGTCCTCAAACGCCACCTGAAGGCTTTGGGCGAAAAACACGGGTTCAGGGAAATCCGCGGGCGGGGCCTGCTGATGGCGGTGGAACTGCATGCCGAGAAGGGTCCGGAAATCGTGGCCGAGGCATTCCGTCAGGGGCTGATCATCAACTCCCCTCGCCCCACCACCCTGCGGTTCATGCCCTCGCTGCTGGTCAGCAACGCGGAAATCGGCCGGATGGCCGAAATACTGGACGGCGTGCTGACCCAGGTGCTGAGGTAATCCCCCTGGTCTGCGCCGCAAGCCGGCGCAGGCCGGATTCAGTCGGCTGAGCTTTTGAATATGTTGAGCTGCGCCGGGCTGCTTTCCAGGTCTTGCCGGTGCAGGTTGCGCGAGGAGTATTCCAGGGTATACAGCTTGTCAGCAAAGGGCACCGAGTGTTTCCCATAGCGCTCCTCCGGCGGTTCGTCGCGCTCCAGGCAGGCCCCCAGGGCATCCGCGATGAACTTTTCGATCTTGAGCACCACCATCTTGCGCCGCAGCCGCCCCTGGTCATCCCTGTTCAGTACGTTGGGCATGGTGTTGGTGGTCAGAAACTCGGTCAGATAGGGTGAGTTGAGGTTCTCCCGGCCCTCCGGGGAGATATAGGTGTGAGTACAGTAAAAATACACCTTGGCCGGACGGGTGACCGGGTTTTCCGCCAGCACCCTCATGGCCGCGTTGATGGTTCCGCCGGTACGCACCATATCATCCAGGATGAACACCTGCCGCCCTTTCAGCTTCTCGGCGCCCTGGCCGGCGGTCAGTTCCACCTGGCGCTGTCCCAGCCGTTTTTTCTCCAGCACCACCATCACCGAATCCTTCAGCCCGGTGAAGTCCCTCACCCGGGAAACGAAGTCCATGGCTCCCTCGTCCGGAGCGACAAATCCCAGGTTGGCACCGTTCTGGGCCACCGAGACCGTGTGCAGGATGAAGTTGGCCACGATATGGGAAATGTCCAGGTTGTAAAACGGAGTCAACCCGTTGTTTGCCCCGAACACCTCCCGGTATATCTGGCTTAGCACCTGCGGTTTGTGGTTGTGGACGGTAATCACCTGGTCCACTCCTGAGGTGCGGAGCATCTCGGCATACATGCGGGCGCTGAAGGGCTGGCCGTCAAACTTCTTGCGGTCTTCCGGCCTGTTCATCTGGGGATGGTCGCTGGTGTGCGGGCCCCGGTCCTGGGCGGAGAAGAACAGATCCGGCTCCACCAGCACCACCCGCAGGGCGCCGTTTTCCTTGGCGGCCCTGGCGATCATGAAGTTCCGCATGGCCAGTTCCACCCTGGAAAGGGTGGGCGAGGAGGTGGAGATCAGGTAGATCCGTTTTCCCCGCAGGCCCCGCCCGATGTTCTCCATATCGGTTTCATCAACCAGAAACCGGGGGCAGAATTCCGTGTTGGCGAAGTTCTTCAGCGATATCAGGTCTGATATGTCCATGGCCTGGCCGAAGTTGTACGCGACATCCAGCCCAAAGGAGGCATCCGTCCAGTTGGATACAATCAGAATATCCTCGCCTGTCATTTCTGTTCCTTGCCATTAGCTTTGCCGGTACTGCTCACCGGCCTGCCCAGGGCGATAACCACCCTGCCTGAAGCCGCCATGCGGCTACTGTTGCGGTCTGTTCCCGTCGTTTTCCGGGCCTGCGGTCGGCGGCTCCGCTCAGATAAGCCTGGAAAGCCCCGCCGCGGCGTGGTCCTGCTCCACCTTCTGGGCCTGCCGCAGCCGGTATTCCTTCAGGGCGGCCGCCACGTCCTCGTATTTCAGGGCCAGTATATGCGCTGCCAGCAGGGCGGCGTTCACCCCCCCGCCCACGGCCACCGTGGCCACCGGAATGCCCGGCGGCATCTGGGCGATGGAAAGCATGGCGTCCAGCCCCTCAAAGGCGGTGGAGCGCACCGGCACCCCCACCACCGGCGCGGTGGTTTCGGCCGCCACCACTCCGGGCAGGGCCGCAGCCATTCCCGCCATGGCGATGAACACCTCGGCTCCCTCCGCCTCACAGGCCCGGATGAACTTGCGGACCCTTTCCGGCGTACGGTGGGCGGAAGCCACCGCCAGTTCATAACCCAGGCCCAGTTCCTCCAGCACCGCCGTGGCTTTTTTCGCCACATCCAGATCCGAGGCGCTGCCCAGCAGTATGCCCACGTTGACCCCGGGGCGCGAGCCCCTGTTTTTCTTCATTCCTTTCAATCCGATATCCTTTCGATAGGTTGCGTCCTTCCAGCTGATCCCGGCAACA
>JAOUPZ010000134.1 GCA_029879595.1 Deltaproteobacteria bacterium
GGCCTCAGAAAGGCGCCGATTATGATTAAGAGTATACAAGCCATCTCGAAATAAAGAATTTGGGGGTTTTGCCCCCCGTTTTTGCCCATGGGCAACTTCAGCCCCAGCAGGGGCCGGCACTCTAGACCGCTGCCCCCCGCACCTGCTTTAACGGAGCGGAAAAATTTATGCCCTAGTATTAATGGCTGTTACTGGGGTGAAGGGGTTCGCCTACTTCTTCCGGGTGGTGCTGCGGGGCAGCGCCCACCGGCCCGCTGGAGGCATAATATTTTTTTGAGATAGCTTCCAGTGAACCGCTACTCCCCCCCGGGGAGTATGAGGACAATGCCGCTGGATATCGCTGTTTTTTTCCAAACATCATCAGTCGTGATGATAGCCATGACCCGCCAGTATGGTCAGCCCCCGGTATATCTGCTCCAGCAGAACCAGCCGCACCAGCTGGTGGGGGAATGTAAGCGGTGAAAGCGAGAGCACATGGGTGGAACGCCGGCGCAACGAATCGTCAACCCCGTAGGCCCCCCCGATTACAAAGCTGGGCATTCCGGCCCCCAGTTCCCCCAGTGAGCCCAGCACACCGGCGAACTGCCTGCTGTCCAGCCTCTGTCCCCTTTCATCCAGCAGCACCAGGGGGTCGGTATCAGCCAGCCTTTTGAGCACCAGCCCCGCCTCCCTGGCCAGGGATTCTTCCGGCTGCCTGCCGGAATGGGAGGCCGGCTTCACCTCAACCCACTCCAGCGGCTGAAAGGCCCTGATACGCTTCAGGTAGAAATCCACCCCGTCGGCGACGAACCCCTTATCGGTTTTTCCCACGCACAGCACTCTCAATCCCGGCATGACTTAACCACCCCGCAAAAATAATTCACCCTGTCTTTCCTCAGGCCCCTGAGCCTTCCTCCAGCATCCAGTACCTGAGCAACAGATCCCGGGCCCGGGCCGGCACATCGGATACATTGCGGCTGGCAAGCAATAAAGTGGACGAAACCTCCGGGAGCTCCCAGTCATAAAATGTCACCACCGGCCGGCCCTGTTCATTCCGCAGGGTTTGTCCGGGGCCCGGCACGAGCTGCTCCCCCCAGGGGTGGGGCAGCCATTGCAGCAAATCCTCTGGGGCTGTCCCGGCGGCGGCTTCAATACCCGCCCCCGCCCTGCTGACCACCAGCAGATCGTGTAAGTCCAGCAACTCCGGAGCCCGGTGCCAGCCCCCAAACTCCTTAAAGGCGTCCATCCCCAGCGCCAGCAGCAGCCGTGCGCCCGGATTGCCGGTGCGCAATTCGGCCAGGGTGTCCCAGGTATAGGACGGCGGGGCCCTTTTTATCTCGATATCGGAAAGGACCACCTTCCCCAGACCCGCCAGGGCCTGGGAAAGCATATTCCACCTGAGCTCCGTGGGAAGCATCTGCACACCGCCCTTGAAGGGCGAGCGCATGGCGGGGACAACCAGCACCTGCCGGATAAAAGGCAGCGCGCACAGTCTTTCCACCAGGGCTACATGCCCAATGTGCACGGGGTTGAAAGAACCGCCAAAAACCGCGATGGCTTCCGCTTGGGCTTTATATTGCAAGACTTTCCTGAGAAAATGATTCAAGGGGTTATACAGGCGCCAACGGGCTCCCTGACACAGGCAACACCCACTGTTTGCATTATGATTGATTTTTTACTGCTGGCACAACAGACCAACCTGGAAATGCAGAAGTTCCGCTTTGAGCAGCAGCCGGGACAGATCGCCGGCCAGAGCATGGCCTTTATCGGCCTGGGGGTGATCATAGTTATCGTCTCCGTAGTGGCCTTTATTTTTCTGCGTCGCAAACGAACCATGGAGGAACTCACGGCCCATCGTGAGGATACCCGGCTAAAGCTTTTGCTTACCGATCTCAACCTGACCGACAGGGAGATTGATGTTCTTTCCACCGTGATGAACACCGATGACCCCACCAGGGTGATACCGCTTCTGGAGTCACGGGGCGCGTTCGAGGAGGCGGTGGAGGAGTTCCGCAAGGAAAACCCGGGTCACCAGGTACTAAGGTTCACCCCGCGCCTGAGGCAAAGGCTGGACTATGGTTTTTCGAATATCCGAAACCCCTTCATCGACACCAGGATGCTGTCCCCCGGACAGAAAATCCGCTGCTCCATCAGGACGCCCAAGAAGGAGGTCACCTTTGTCACGACCATCATGGGCATTACCGAGGAAAACTTTGTTATCCGGCCGCCTGTCTCAAAGGGGCGCCCTATCTCGCTGGGGCACATGAAAAATCTCGGCTTCCGGGTTTCCCGGGAGCAGGACGCCGAATACGAGTTCACCTCCAAGGTGCTGGGGGAGCTCCCCAATGAAACGCACGCCCTGATCCTTTCCCACAGCCGCTCCGTCAGCCGGATGCTGTTCCGCAACGCCGAGCGCATCCCGGTGGACATCGAGGCCAAGTTCTTCGTGATCCGGCAGGAAGTGGCCAGCGAACATGCCCCCGCGCATTTCAAGAGCACTGACGCCCAGGGCACCTTCAACGGCACCCTGAAGGACCTCAGCATCGGCGGGGCCCTGGTATTCGCCGGGGAAGACGCCCAGAATATCGTGGAGGGTGACATGGTGGTGTTTCAGCTATCCCAGGCCCTTATCAGGGAGGACATGGTGGCCATGGTGGTGGGCCAGTTTGAAAGGGATGAAGGCAACCGCCAGATCCACCTGCAGTTTCAGGCCCTGAAGGAGCTGAACCGGCTCAAGCTGACCCGCTACCTGACCACCATAAAGGATTCCGCAGCGGGCCCGGACACACCGCAGGCCCCTTCCTCGGCAACCGTATGAAGCAGTGCCGCCGGGCGGTCATCCTGCCGAAGACATTTGCATGATATGATTTTCTTTTTGCGGGCTCCCCGTCCAGTTGCGGAACGGAGCGGCCCTTCCTCCATGAAAAAAGGTGCGCAATGAACGAGGTTTTCAGCGAACGGTTTCAGGTACGCGACTATGAGTTGGATCAATACGGAGTGGTCAACAACTCGGTGTACCAGAACTACCTGGAACACACCCGCCATGAGTTCCTGATTTCCGTGGGGATCGACCCCGCCGCCGTGGCCCGCGACGGGGAGTCGCTGGCGCTTTCGGAACTGCGGCTCAGGTTCAGGTCCTCCCTGCGATCCCGTGACGTCTTCCGGGTGGACTTGCGCATGGGGGCCATCAAGGGGGCCCGGGTGGTGATAAACCAGTGGATCATCCGTGAACCGGACGGGCTGCCAGTGCTTGAGGCAGAAGCCACGGCGGTTTTTCTGGACAGCGCCGGCCGACCCAGGAGGATCTCCCCCGAACACCGGCAGGCCTTCACCCCATACCTGACCGGCGGGGAATCCGGCGATTGAGCCGCTGGCGTCCCTTAGGGCCGTTCAGCCAACGGGCGTCACCCGGATGATTTCACGTTCCGGGTCCGACTGATCCACCCGAACCCGTATCAGGTCGCCCTCGGCCGCACCAGACGACAGGTGGCATTCCGCCTTCAGCCCGAAGGGTTCCAGCACAACCTGCTCCAAAAGAGACTCCCGGCGGGTCCTCACCAGGGCCCGCACCTCCAGCCCTATGTTCTGGGCCAGATACCGGCGCAGGTAGTATTGTTCGATGCGCCTGGAAACCTGGTTGTGAACGGCCAGCCTTCCGTCGGCCTGCTCGGCCCATTCCCCCAGCAGTTCCATGTCCTCAAAGCTGACCCGCCCCCGGCTCACATGCCCGGCGATCTGCCCCTGCATCACCAGATCCACAAAGCGCCTGATCGGTGAGGTGGCCAGGATATACCGGTCGCAGCCCAGTCCATAATGCTCCATGCCCTGGGTGTTGAAGCGGGCGGCCATGGTCTGCTGGTTCTTGCCGTACCAGTCCTCCGCCCCTTTCCTGAAGCGGGGCTGGGTGCGGTATATGGCGGGCAGGTTATGCCTGCGGCAGTAATCCCCGGCCAGACTGTTATAAAGAATGGCCAGTTCCTCCACCAGCCGGTTGACCGGGCCGCTGCGATAGACCTCCTCCACGGTTATGTGTTCCGGCCTGGATATGTCCACCCACAGATCCCGCCGCTCGGAGATGGTGGCCCCCCGTTTCTCCCGGCTTTCCGACAGGTGGGAGCACAGGGTGGCCAGCAGCCCCCATTCCTCCTGCTCCTCCTCCAGAAGCTTCTGGCCCAGGGCATAGTCCAGATTGCGCGTGACCCGCACCATACTGCGCTCTATGCCCTCCAGTCTGGCCCCGGCCCGGTCCAGCCGGACCACAAAGGTCAGCGCCTCCCGGTCCTCCCCGGCGTTCAGGGAAAACCGCCCGTTGGACAACACCACGGGAAACATGGGGTAAATGCCCGCCAGGGAATACATTGAGGCCATCCTGACCGCCGCCTCGGCAAACAGCGGGCTATCCCGTTGCACCAGCGCCGAGGGCTCGGCGATATGCAATCCCAGCAGCAGCGAGTCCCCGTTTTTTTCCAGAATGGAAACGCCGTCATCGCAGTCCCTGGTGCCGGGGCTGTCGATGGTATACGTCATGTGCCCCCGGAAATCCCTGCGACCTTGCGCGGCGGGAACGGCCAGCGCCAGCTCGCCGGCCAGCCCGTTTAGTTCCGGGGTGAAGGCGGATTCAATCCGTCCCCAGATGAGCCAAATTTCCGGCCAGCCCGGCCAGGCCCCGGCCAGCT
The DNA here is from genome assembly GCA_029879595.1 of Deltaproteobacteria bacterium. Lineage (GTDB taxonomy): Bacteria > SAR324 > SAR324 > SAR324 > JACQKK01 > JAOUPZ01. The sequence goes on from JAOUPZ010000134.1 coordinate 4,656, forward strand.
CCAGCCAGTGATGGAGCCGTTCGTTAAGATCCAGGCTGTGCAGGGAGAAAAGCTCCAGGGGCTTGGCCAGCAGGTTCCAGTAGGGAGATTGCTTTTCCAGGGCCAGGATGGACTTGACCTGCTCCAGGAATGCCTCTGCATCGGGGTCCCCGCTGTGGGACATATCCCATTCCCCCCTGTCCAGTTCCTCCTTCCAGGTCCGGGCACGGGTTATCCAGCGCTCCCTGGCCAGTGTTTCCTCCTCGCGCCGGCTGCGCTCCTCGATCTCCTCCGGGCTGCGGGGGATAAAGCCCTTCCGTGAATAGCGGAAGCGGAGGTTGTCCTCCAGCAATGATAAAAACAGCGCCGCGTCCTCCCACCCGAACACCTTGCCGCCCGGCTTTCCGTCGGCCGCGGGTTCCTTCTCCCTCCCGCCCTGTTCGGTTCCCGGGCCGGCCAGGATGGTTATTTCACCCATGGGTGTGGGCCGCCCCGGCTCCAGACGCCCGTATATCCCGGCCAGCACATCGGGAGCCAGCCCGAGTCCGGCGGTATTGCGCCGCATCTGGTTGAGCGCCTCCCCGGGGTCATCGCCGCACTCGGTGCCCCGCCAGCGGAAAAGCATGTTGCCGGGGCGTTGCGAGACAGCCTCGCCATCCTCCAGAACAACTTCCATGCGGCTGCCATCCTGGCGGCGCACCCACCCCACCCGCAGGTTCTGATGGAAGTAGAAACAGCAGTATTCCGGATACATTTGGGCGGTTTTCCTTTCCCGGGGTTGGCGCCGGCTTTGGGGCGGACGCGGCTGGCATTGCCAGCGCTGCCATGGCAAATCTCAAATGGGATATCCATCTTCCCCGATATGAAGCAAGCTGGTATATTGAAAAGATTACACTCCGGGTTTCCCGGACACAATCGGGAAAACATAGATGTGCCGCGTATTCGCGCTCGCTTCGCGGTTTATTTCACCCACAGGAATCCAATTGGCTGACAGAGAACTCATTCGTAATTTTTCCATCATTGCCCACATCGACCATGGAAAATCCACCCTGGCGGACCGGCTGATTGAAACCACCGGCGGCCTCCAAAAACGGCAGATGGAAGAGCAGGTGCTGGACACCCTTGAACTGGAACGCGAACGGGGGATCACCATCAAGCTGCAGAGCGTGTCCCTGAACTACAAGGCCCGGGATGGCCGCAAATACATGCTGAATCTGATCGACACCCCCGGCCATGTGGATTTTTCCTACGAGGTTTCCCGCTCCCTGGCAGCCTGCGAGGGGGCGCTGCTGGTGGTGGACGCATCCCAGGGAGTGGAGGCCCAGACACTGGCCAATGTCTATCTGGCCCTGGAGCAGGATCTGGAGATCGTGCCGGTGCTGAACAAGGTCGATCTGGCCAGCGCGGAACCGGATCGGGTCATTGAAGAAATAGAGAACGTTATCGGGCTGCCCGCCGCTGACGCCGTGCGGGCCAGCGCCAAGACCGGCCTGGGCGTGGATGAGATCCTGGAACAGATCGTGCGGCGCATACCCCCGCCGAGCGGAAATGAGAAGGAGCCGCTCCAGGGGTTGGTGTTCGATGCCTGGTTCGACAGCTACCTGGGGGTGGTGGCCGCCACCCGGATCGTCAACGGCCAGGTGAAAAAAGGCGACCGGATCAGGTTCATGGCCACGGGGAAGGAATTTGAGGTGGCCACCCTGAGCAAGGCCACGCCACAAAGGAAAGAGGTAGAGGAGCTAACCGCCGGGGAGGTCGGGTTCATTTCGGCGGCCATCAAGGATATCCACCATGCCCGAGTGGGGGATACCATCACCGGTGCGGGGCGCCCGGCGGCCAAGCCCCTGCCCGGATACACCCGCATGAAGCCCATGGTTTTCAGCGGGCTTTACCCGGCCGATGGCGAGGAGTTCGAACATCTCAAGATCGCCCTGGAAAAGCTGGCCCTCAATGACGCCTCCCTTGACTTCGAACCGGAATCTTCGGCCGCCCTGGGCTTCGGTTTCCGCTGCAAGTTCCTGGGGCTGCTGCACATGGAGATCGTGCAGGAACGCCTGGAGCGGGAAATGGACATCGCCCTGATCACCACGGCTCCCACGGTGATCTATGAGGTCAAGCTTAAGACCGGTCAGATCCAGTACATAGACAATCCCAACAACCTGCCCGATCCCATGCGCATCGAGACCGTCTCCGAGCCCTATATCAAGGCCAACATCATCATCCCCACCGAGTTCGTGGGGGTGGTCATGAAGCTCTCCCAGGAAAAGCGCGGCCACCAGGCGGGCATGAACTACCTGGATGAACGCCGGGTCATGCTGAGCTATGAGTTTCCCCTCAACGAGGTGGTGGTGGACTTCTACGACAAGCTGAAGTCGTCCACCAAGGGCTATGGCTCCATGGATTACGAGCACATTGGGTTCCGCCCCGGAGACCTGGTGAAGCTGGATGTGCTGCTCAACGGAGACCTTGTGGATGCTCTTTCCATGATCGTGCCCCGCGACAAGGCGCATCTCAGGGGCCGGGAACTGGTTAGCAAGCTGCGCAAGAACATTCCCCGCCAGATGTTCGAGGTGGCCATTCAGGCCGCCATCGGTTCTAAGATCGTCGCCCGGGAAACCATCAGCGCCATGCGCAAGAATGTCACCGCCAAATGCTATGGCGGTGACATCACCCGCAAGAGAAAGCTCCTGGAAAAGCAGAAGGAAGGTAAAAAGCGCATGAAGCAGGTCGGCACCGTGGAGGTGCCCCAGGAGGCCTTCATGTCCGTGCTGAAGCTGGGGGAGTGACAGCCGCCCTCCCCCTTGCGAATCCCCGTCCCGCGCTTTTTCACACCGTTTTATTCGCATCGCCCCCCTTTTTTTCCCGGAAGGCGCAATTACGTCTTGACATACTTACGTTGTATGCTTACGGTGTATGTATATATTAAACAGCGCCGCAGGGCCATTGCCCAGGGGCGGCGGCAGGCTCATTGCCGGTCCGGGATTGTGAAAAACCACCTGTGCTGATTTCAACAAGGCGTAAAATAGTTGACATTCTTCAAAGCTGTTTATATCTTTCAGGTATATATCTTTGATATAGTATCTTCATGGTGTTTGAAAGCCGGTCGCCAGTTGTGCAGACCGCCGTACCGATGGCAGGAAAGATGGCCGGAAAAGCATGCCGGTCATATGAGCAGCGACTGTATCCATGGTTTCGCGAGGGGCGATAGCAGAAGAGTCTCTTGGGAGCCTGTTGTATAGAAAGGTCCTTGTTGATAGACTTTACCAGCCCTGCGACATGCGCCGGGTTATTGCATGAAAAAGCCATGACACCT
>JAOUPZ010000135.1 GCA_029879595.1 Deltaproteobacteria bacterium
ACCTCCTTGAGAAGATTTATTTTCCGGGTCTGGGTGTTGAACCAGTACTCGGCATCCACTCCCAGGTTTTCCGCATTCATTCCATCCAGGGCTGTGCGCCTCATTTTTTCCGTAAGGGCAAACTCCTCGGATGTGGCGATCTTCTTATAGCGGTTCTGTTGTTCATCGTTCAGAAAAACCCAGGCCACGTTGAGATAGTTTTCCTGGGTATTTACCAGTTCAATCAAGCGCCGGTAGAGCCCCTCGCGGCCCTTGAAGGAGCCGGCTCCGAAAACTCCGGAAAGAACCGCCCGTTCGATGCCCGCCCGTTCCTTGCTTTGCAGGTAGTTGGCGTATCCTGAGAGTTGGTTGGCGGCTTCGGTAATATTGGTGATGTTGGCCATGGAGGCGATCATGTCCAAAAATACTTTGTTGAGCTTGGAGTAATAAGCCACCGAATCGCTGACAGAAATATCCAGCTTTTGCACTTTCTGCCGGGTTTCATCCAGCCGGTCCAGCAGGCCGGTGGCTTCCTTCAGATATGGTGCCAGCGCGCCGTCAAAGCTGTTCTGGTCAAAATCCCGGAGGTACTGCCTCAACTCCAGCAGTTTCCTGGTTGTTTCCTGCTGTTGCTTGGGCAACTGGGTCTGGAACTGCTGTCCATTGCTGCCCAGAAATCCCGCGGAGACGCCCCGCTCCTTTTGGAGTTCATGCACAAGGGCGCTGGAATGGGTGGAAAGCTTGGCCAGGGTTTTGATGGATTGGGTTTCCAGCAATACCTGAACGTTTTTAAAGATGCCAATTACTGATAAAAAGATGATGCAGGATATGGGCAGTGAAAGCAGTACTACAAGTTTTCCTTTTAATCCGTATTTGCTGAGCATGATTATTTCCTATCCCCTTGAGTGCAACCTTTTTCCTTGTCCAACCTAGGTTGATTGCCCTTGTTTGTCGGGAATATACGCAATAAACGCGCCAAGCATCAGTAATGCAGCCGAAATATTCTTTCAAATAACCGGGCTCATTGAACGGTATTTGGACCTGGCAAAAGCCGGTTTCATGAATTCCTGTTGAAACCCCGGTCCTACCGTGAGCCTTTTGTCCGATGCCCTGCCGATAACAAAACTGGTTCGAGAGGCTTTTTCTCCAGGCTTCCACAATAATCATCAGCCGATTAGCCAATAATAAGCCAATAAGCCGTGGATATCCCGGGCCCTGCCTTTCAAACCGGTTTCATAAAAAAAAATAAAGCGACATTCCCCATACGGCAAAGTGATTACCATGCCGGCAGAATAAAGCGCAAGAAAAAAATATGCAAAACGTTGTATATATGACGGGAAGAGGCTTCAGGAAACGAACTCTTCAGAATGGGGGGCACCGGCGCTGTATACAAATACTGTATCCAGATACTGTATCCAGATACATGGCGGTGCCCCTGATATTTTCAGCGGGGCGAGGGCTATCGACGATTAAAGCCTGTGCTCAGGGTTCCTGTGCGGCTCTGCGGCCTGCTTCCACAAGCCACCTGGGCGAGGGGTTCAGGAGTGCGTAGGCTATGACTCCCTTGGGGTCCAGCACATAAACCACGCCCGGATGGTCGATATCGCCGGTTTTTTCGTCTCTGACCCGGGTGATCTCAAAGTTGTCCAGCACATCGTTGACGGTAATAATGTCGCCGCTGAGCAGAGTGGCGCTTTCCGGCAATCCCCACTGGGTTCTGATGCCCTCCAGGGCAGACGGTGTGTCACGCCAGGCGTCAAGGCTGATTACCACCATCCGGGCGTTTAGACCGGGAGCCATTTCCAGGGCTCTGTTGATGCTTGTGACCAGCAGGGGGCAGACCGTCGCGCAGTTGCCAAAGGCAAAAGTGACATAGGATACATTCCCCCTGATGTCATTGAGCCCCACCTGCCTACCCTTCTGGTCAGTCAGGCTGAAATCCGGCGCAGGGCGGTTCAGGCGCAGATATCCCTCCGGGAAGGGCTTGTCGGGAAACGCCGCCTCTATGCCCTGGGGAGCCAGGGAGGTTGTAATTCCGCGCCAGAGCATCCAGGTGGCCTGAGCCAGCACAACCGTGATCAACAAACCCAGAATTATCCGCCCGGTTAAATTGCGGTTGAGAAACTGGAAACCCTCCTTGAGTTCACGAAGCCATCCCGCCAGCAGAATCAGGGTAAGGCTCACGGGCCCCATGGCCAGAATCCCCCAGCCATAAATGGAGGGAAGTCCGTCTTCCTTGGTGAAAAAGCAGATCTTCTGTGCCCGGGCCAGCCATTCGGGCGGAGGTTCAAGTGTTGGCGGTATGGCCAGTATCCACCAGGTTAGGGTGCTTACTACCCACAATACAATCAGGATCACACCTGTGTATTCAGCCACCATCATCGTGTATCTGGTTAGGCCATGATCTTCAGCGGTCATGCTTTGCATTACCTCCGGGTTATCCGCACCTCCTGAATGAAAGACTGTATGAATCATTCAGGGATTTGGTTTTTGTTTATAAAGGTTGTTTTGCCTGATGCCGTCGGTTCGGCACTCTTTGAGCGCGGCCTTTAAGGCGGGCAGTTAGCGCTGGAAAATAAAAGAAACAGAGACCTGAATCCATTGTTTTCTGTTCGTTCGATATTGTATGAACTTAACTGATCCACCAATAAAATGTAAATATGACAAATGTCATGCAAAACCGCTTATCAAAGGTGATAGCCATTTAAAAGCAACACAAAGGCGGTGCGCCGGGGACGTGCGCCGAAAGACTTTGTGACATCAATATCATATTCCTTTTCAACAGGAGGATATCATGAGCAATGATAACATCCCCGCAATGCAAAAGCTCTTGGATAGCCCCATCAAGCTGCTTGTGGTAGGAAACGTGGTGATGCTGTTGGTATTTACGGCGTGGGGAATGGTGGAGATCATGTCTCTCAGCCCATCGGCGCTGCCATAAAATAAAAATTAAGGAGATATCATGCACTCAGGAATTGTAAGCCCGCAGGGAGTCTGGTGGAAAGATGCGGGAAAAGCGGAGAAGCTCTGGGTCACCATAGCCTTCATCTGGTGTATCATCCTGTTCCTGGCGATGCCTTTCTGGCATATCGTAGGGGGACAGAACACCACCGGTGTGAGGGGTACAACCGACCCGATGGCGTTCATGGAACGGACAAACCGTTTCGTTACCGAGTTTCAGGTCGGAGAGGAAAAAGGTATCCCCGTGGTTGCCCCCCCGGCTGGCAGTCATGTGTACATGCTGGGACGCGCCTATCAGTGGTACCCAATTTTGAAACTGAAGGCCGGAAGCACCTACACGCTGCACCTGTCCTCATTGGACTTCAATCATGGATTTGCGGTTTTCCCCATCAACCTGAACTTCCAGGTTGTGCCGGGATACGATTATGCCTTGACGATCACCCCGAATCAGGCTGGCGAATACAAAATCATGTGTAATGAGTTTTGTGGAATCGGTCACCACCTGATGGTCGGTAAAGTCATTGTGGAACCATAATCCGGACAAATAACAGGAATAACTAAACAGAAGGAGATTCCATCAATGAGTTCAATTGCAGCCAACTGGCTAAACCGCTCTTGTCCGGTGACCGGCTTAAAGGTCGACAAGCATGCGGAATGGCTGATCAGGGTTAACGCCGTGGTGGCCGTACTGGCCTTTACCACCGGCTTGGTCGGCGCTATCATGCTGGCCCTCACCCGCTGGCAGGCAGTCCATCTGCTGCCCGCGGACTGGTATTACCGGATGGTGACCGCTCACGGTCTCAACATGCTGGTGTTCTTCATCATATTCTTCGAGATGGCCGCCCTGTATTTTGCCGGGCCCATCCTGTTGAACAGCCGCCTCGTGGGCCCAAAGCTGGGCTGGGTGGCATTCGTGCTGATGGTGCTGGGAACGCTGATGGTTGAGTACACGGTCTTCACCGGTCAGGCGGACGTTATGTTCACCTCGTACCCCCCGCTGAAAGCCCATCCCTATTATTATCTGGGATTGATAATATTCGCGGTGGGAGCATTGCTGGTGGTGACACTATTCTTCGCCAGCATAATTGTCGCCAAGAAGGAAAACACATACCAGGGATCCGTTCCCCTGGTGACCTTCGGTGCGATAACTGCGGCCATCATCGCCGTGATCACCATTTTGCACGGCGCGATCATCCTGATCCCGACCCTGCTGTGGTCGTTCGGTCTGATCCCCATGGACGCAGAGATTTACCGCCTCATATTCTGGGGCTTCGGACACTCCTCACAACAGATCAACGTCAGTGCCCAGGTTGCCATATGGTACCTGATGGGCGGTCTGACCATGGGTGGAGTCGTGCTGAACGAGAAAGTCAGCCGGGGTGCGTTCCTGCTGTACATCCTCTTCATCTCGATGGCCTCCGCTCACCACCTGTTGGTGGATCCCGGCTTCGGCCCCGCCTGGAAGATCGTCAACACCAGCTACTTCATGTATCTGGCCGTGTTGGCCTCCCTGATTCACGGATTCACCGTTCCGGCCGGTATGGAAGTGGGTGCTCGCCTGCAAGGCTACACCAACGGCCTGTTCGAGTGGCTCCAGAAGGCCCCCTGGTCTGACCCCGGATTCTCGGCCACCTTCCTGTCCCTGATTATCTTCGGATTCCTGGGCGGGGTTACCGGTGTGGTTATCGGTACCGAGCAGATCAACATCATCGCCCACAACACCCTGCGGATTCCCGGGCACTTCCACACCACCGTCGTGGGTGGAACGGCCCTGTGCTTCATGGGTGCGACCTATTATGTGGTGCCGTTGTTGTTCCGCAAGCAGATCCTGGGCATGGCGCTGGCCCGCATCCAGCCCTATATCTTCGCCCTGGGCATCACCATCGTCGGGACCAGCATGATTGTTGCCGGTCTGTTCGGCGCCCCCCGGAGGCACTATGACATCGCCTTCACTGAGGCTCCGTTCCAGGTGGAATTCCCGGCGGCCGTGGACCTGGCGCTGACTTTTGTGGGTATAGGCGGTATCATCGCCTTCACCGGCGGTCTGATATATGTGCTGGTGGTAGTGGCCTCGGTATTCCTGGGCCCGGCATATGACGACGCCGCCGCCAAGTCCGGCAAAGCCAGTGTTCCCCAGGGGCTGCTCAAGCTGCCGCCTCAGGTGCACGACAAGGAACTGCACGATGCTCCGGGTTCCCTGGTGCTGGCCTTTGTGCTGCTGGCGGTATTTGCGGTGTACTACTTCACCAACTGGAAGATTCTCTCCATGATCTGGAAGGTCGGCTGATCCAGCCAGTCTTCCGGTCGACCAGAAGTCCTTTCGGGCAGGAAATCTCCCGGATGCAAGGACAGACGGTATGAGGAGAAAAAGAAAATGCCCCTTCGGGAAACCGGAGGGGCTTTTTTTTTAAGAATTCAATGATTTTGCAGGAGATGGAGATTATGACCATAAAACGAATCTGGCATGGCTGGACCAGCCCGGAAAATGCCGACTTCTATGAAAGTCTTTTGCAAAAGGAGATATTTCCAGGAATTGAAAACAGGAACATCCCCGGATACAGGAGCATTGAACTGTTGCGCCGTGAGCATGATCATGAGGTGGAGTTTGTTACAATAATGACATTTGATTCCATCCAGAACGTGATCGACTTCCAGGGTAAGGATTACACCCGATGTTATGTGCCCCAAAGCGCAAGGGAAGTACTGAGCCGCTGGGATGAGCACTCGGGCCATTATTTGCTGCGGGAAGAAAGGATATATTGAAGCCGCCTTCCGGACGGTAAGTCTTGAAGTGTTTTGCCTGGGCACAGGAATCCTGCTGCCTGAAAATATTTTCAGGCCATAATAAACCTGTCAGGAGAGGCCTCTTGGAGAAAAATACTGTTTTATCAGATCATGGGATATATAATTGGCTGGGTTAACCCCAGTCAGGGCTCTTGCAGACAGTGGAGCGGGGCCCTGTGAGGCCTTGAAGCCGCCAAAAAGAATTGCTGTTTTGAAGAATTGCTGCATAGAAGTATTACCGCATAGAAGAACAACCAGGGGGCACGCACCCAATAATAACAAAACAGATTTATGTGGCTGTCCGGGTCAGTCAGTTGACTGAAGAGGCTGGCGGACGCAAAACATGGCTGACGCAGAGTGTTGCTGAAGTAGAGTGAGACTGACTCCAATACCAGGTTGAAATATCTGCCGGGACCCTTAAAAAAAAAGAAAAAGGCGGCTCTCATCAGGTGGCGCAAATCCGTGATATGGCATGAGAAAAAGATGTGGGTGCTGAAGGCATATCCGGCCATCTTTGTATTTTGGCTGGTACTGTTCCCGGCGGAAATCCAGGGGATGGAAGGGACGGCATCACCTGATGCCTCCCCCCGGACGGTGGAGCCCCGGCAGGATGAAAGCCTGCCACAAGAGCCTGATACAGACCTGCAGTCCACCCCGGATGGCGCTGCAAGCCCCGAAGAAGGTTCCCGGGAAAACGCCGCGGTGGACCCACGGGATACCTTCCTGGATTTCAACCACACCCTGACGGTTTTTTACGGCCAGGGTTCAAACGTGGATTTACGGATGATTCCCGGGGATATCCTTCAGATGGAACTGGACATGGAGCACACCTTTTTCCATGCCCTGAACTATTCCTATGCCTTTTACCGCACAGGTGACTTTCGGTTTTACCCCTTTAATTACCGGATGCGCGGGGTCAGGCTTGAACTGGAGGGGCAACTGACCAAACACTGGGGATTGCAGTACAACTACGAATCCCACCTGGCCATTGCTGTACGGACCCCGGACTTAAATCCGTTCCTGGGTTTAACTATCAACATAGCCTATGGTGACGGATTATCCTATGCCCATTCCAAACCATCCTTTGAAGACGGCCCTGACGGCATGCAGGCCGGGCCACGCTATAAGCTTCAGCATTTCATGGGCCTTGAGGTGGTGCTGGGCTGGACGGGGCTGCCCTATTTTCAACTGGTGGCCAAGATACATCACCGTTCCGGCATCTGGGGGGTAGTGGCTCCACCTGGGGTAGGCTCTAATTTTATCACCTACGGGGTCAGGGCCCGGTTTTGAACCGCATAGCCTGTATTAAGTTTCCCGCCGGATTATGGGCTTTCGCGTAGCGCTGAATTAAGGTACGTGTTGATCTAATCCGGAACCGGGAACACATTTCAAAGATTTCAAAGAACAGCCCATGCTCGCAACTACCCATTCAGCCACCGTGCTCGGAGTGGATGCACATCCCATAACAGTGGAGGTGGACCTGGCCGTGGGCCTGAGCCAGTTCAACATCGTGGGCCTGCCGGACGGAACCATCAAGGAAAGCCGTGACCGGATTACCGCCGCCATTGCCAACTGCGGCTTTTCCTTCCCGATAAGAAAAATCACCGTCAACCTGGCGCCGGCTGAAATGCGCAAGATCGGCTCAGGGTTTGATCTTCCCATTGCAGCATCCATTCTGGGCGCTTCCGGGGCCTTTGAGCCCGAGGCCCTGGCCAACCTCATGCTGGTGGGAGAACTTTCACTGGAGGGGCGTTTAAGGCCCGTCAGGGGCATTCTGCCCATGGCGCTGGCGGCCAGGAAGCTGAATGTGCAAGGCCTGGTGCTGCCCGTAGAGAACGAGAGGGAAGCAGCCGTGGTTTCCGGACTGCCCCTCTGGCCGGTGCAGCATCTGGCGGACGTGGTCGAAATATTGAAAAACGGCAAACCGCCCGCGCCCGCCGTGGAAGGCCTGGATTTACTGGGCCCGCCGGAGGGAAATCATGCCGAAGACCTGCGCGACGTGAAGGGGCAGGAGAAAGCCAAGCGCGTGCTGGAAATAGCGGCGGCAGGGCGGCATCATCTGCTGATGAGCGGGCCGCCGGGCTCCGGCAAGACCATGCTGGCCCGCAGGATCAGCACCCTGTTGCCACCAATGTCATTTGAGGAGGCCCTGGAGACCACCAAGATCCACAGTATTTCCGGCCTGCTTGATTCAGCG
>JAOUPZ010000136.1 GCA_029879595.1 Deltaproteobacteria bacterium
GTATTGAAACCAGGTGGTATAGTTATGAAGCCCGCCCAGCGCGCTGATGCCCTCTTCCAGCCGCACCAGGGCCGAGGGCATAGTGGCGGCCACACCCGGGCCGTCGGTCAGGGTGGCTCCGGCGGTGGCCTGACCGGTGTAGGATGTGTAGTACTCACCGGAGTGGAATCCGCTGCCCAGGGCCACACCGGCCCAGGCCAGGGCCACCAGCAGCACCGCCATAAACTTAAACTGCGGTGCCTTGGACGGCTGTGTAGCAGACAGCATGGGCCTAGACAGTATAGTCCTAGACAGTACTGTGATAAATCCTTTCATTATTTCTGTCCTCATGGGTCCCCTCCCTAGAATATTTAGGAACCTGTTTATCTGGTTTTCCCGGTGGAGCCCGATGTGTCTTTTTTGCTCCGCCGGGACATTCATAGTTGAAAATCATAGTTAAAAGCTTATGGGACCAAATCCGGCACCAATGACGGATCAATGATGCTGCCCAAGGCAAAGTATGTGGCCGCCTGGGTCTGGCCCTTATATGTGGCCTGGGTTTCCCAGTCCAGCAGGAACGAGTGCCCGGCCACCGCCCCGACCTCCATCGCATTGTAGTTATCCGGATCAAGTATCCAGCGCGAGCGAACTTCCTGGGTAACCGTTGCGCCGTCGGTGTTGGTGGTGGTCAACCCCAGCATGCGGGCCGCCAGCTCGTTGTTGTTGTTGGGCACGGTTTCGTCGCCTATGATCTGCTGCATCAGCATGTTGTCCGGCAGGGCCGCGAGGGGGTCCAGCGTGGCCATGGCGTCCACCAGCCCGGCAAAGGATGCATGACGCACCGCCAGCTCCAGCCCCAGGGCCGTGCTGTTGAATTCCGGAGTACCAATCACCAGATCCTTTGCAGCGGCCAGACCGAGGAACACCAGGGACTGGAAACCGCCCTCCATCATGATGTCCGTATTGTCCCCGCCGGGCACGCTGAACACGCTCCGGTTGAAGGTCAGGGCTCCGGTGGAGGCCGCGTTGATCCCCAGGATGGAACCCAGGGACAGGGACAGGAAGTTCACCGTGGGAGCTCCCGTGATTCCCGCCATGGTCGCGATCTCGTTGTCGGCGGCCTGGAGCAGTTTGCCCATGAGGAACAGGTCTATCCGGTTCTGCTGCATATAACCCACATACAGGCTGGGGTCGTCGATGCGGACAAACTCGGAATACTTGGTGTTGTCCTTGGCGTCGGGATAAGCCCTGGAACCATGGGCCCAGGCATCCATGGCCACCACCGCATAACCCGCCTGGGCCATGGCCGAAGCGGTGGCAATAAAGGTTTGAGCGCCCTTTTCCAGCAGCTCGTTTTCAGTGGGGGTCAGCGGATTATCGGCCTGCAGCCCGTGCTGGAACAGCACAACACCCTGCGCGGGACCAGTGGGCAGCGAAAGGAAGAACTCCAGGCGCCCGGCCAGGCCGTTCATGTTGGGGCAGGGCGACTTGGGCCCAAGCTGATCCTTGGCGTCCAGGTAGTATTCACCGGCGGCGGTATCGGGATACCGGGTCAAAAGGGAGATGCAGGGAATGGATCCCTGGTAGACGGCACTGATTCCGCCGGTCAGTTCCGGTGGAAAGCTGCTGATGATGTCATAGGCGCTGGCCGGGTCATCGTTATGGGTGGTGGATGCTCCGGTTAAAAAGGCGCCGTCGGCCCACTGAACGGTGGTCGGATCCGGATTGAGGACATAGGTCACCGCCCCGCTCACATCGCTTTCGGTCTGGGCAATCAGGCCCCCCACTGCCGTAGCGGAAGGAACAAACACACCGGGAGCAACCTCCTCACCGGTCTCGGTGGTGAAGGTGAAGATCAGAGCCACCTGGTCGCGGGGCAGCGCGGGGGTGCCCGCCGCCAGACCCGCCAGCAGCGGTGCCATTTCCTGGCGGCCCGCCTCCAGCGACGCGGCCGACTCCTCATCCAGGCTGGCCAGGGTGGGCGCGCCGTTCACGATTAGCGGCTCGGTGGACTTGAGCATGGTGAAGATATACGACTCGTCGATGGGATTGCCCATGGCATCCTGGATGTACTTGGTGACCACCACCGCATAGCGTTTGGACAGGCCGAAGGTGGACATGCCGGGCACCAGCACCAGGTCGTTGTTTGAATCCTGATAGATGGTCTTGAAGGTGCCGCCGGCCCCGGTCACCGACGAGGTGATCACACTGGGACCGGGAGCCGGGTTGGCGGGATCGGTTATGTCCAGGATGAACAGCGTCTGGGCAAAGCCCGCGGCGGCTGCCAGAGCGGCACTGTTGCCGCTGGCGTAGGGATAGAGAATGGGCCCGTCAAAGGGAATGCGGATCGGCATGTTGACCGCCGTGCCCGGAATGGGATTCTTGCCGTCGGCCACCAGCGCCTCGTTGAGTGAAGCCAGCACCAGGTCGTTGGGCAGGGCCAGGCGGCGGCCGTCAGGGTTGAACTCCGGGACCGTGCAGGTGGTGCACAGCTTGGTGGTGACGGGGGTTCCCGAGGCCTCCCCCCCGGTGATAGGGGGTGCGGCTTCTCCCTGATGGCCCTCAATAATCTGTTCCATACAGCCCGGCAGGAAAAGGGCCAGAGCCAACAACAGCGCCGGCCACCCCCTGGGGGTGAATATGCTAATATTTTCGGTCATGACTTTATCCCCGTCTGGAATTTATGGATGTTGATAGACGGCCCGGGAAAGCCGGATAGCCTTCCTGTCCACGTCCCCACATATCTGCAATACGCATAAACGGCTGGAAAATCAAGAATGTTAACAGGATATGTGCAACGGGCGCTTCATTCAGACGGACAGGGCGGCCCGCACCGCCCCCACCAGCCCGGGGTGAGGATGGGTGATGATGTATACCGGCAGTTTCCGGAGAAACTCCCGGTGGGGCTTCCTCCCGGCCAGGGCCCGCCGGAACAGACCGCCCTGCGCCAGCACCGGCGCAATTCGGGGAGCGATGCCCCCCGCCAGATACACCCCCCCGGAGGCCATCACTTCCAGTGCCAGATCGCCGGCCAGGCTGCCATAAACTTCGCAGAACAGGCCCAGGGTCCGCCGGCACAGTTCATCGGTGCCGGCCAGGCCGTGCCGGGTCACCACTTCAGCCAGATCGGGACTGACAGCCGTATCCTCCAGTTCGGCGCGCACCGCCTCCGATTCCGGTGTTCCTTCGCAATCCCGCACAAAGCCGTACAAGGCGGCCAGCCCCCGGCCCGACAGGACATCCTCCCGGGAAACCCGGTCCCGGCTCCGCAGCAGATGCCCCAGCAGCCGGGTCTGCCTCTCGTTCCAGGGGGCAAATCCGGCGTGCCCACCCTCCGATGTTATAATGAGGCCGTTCCCCGGACCGGGAAAAACAAACCCCAGGCCCAGACCCGTACCCGCGCCCAGCACCACACGGGGGCCATCCGCCGGGGGAGAGGCCCCGGAAGCCGGTGGAGGCTCTGCTGAATCTACGGAATCTACGGAATCTGCGGAATCTACGGAATCTGCGGAATCTGCGGAATTCCCGGCCGGCTCTCCCGCGGGTATCTCCAGCAGATGGGCGGCCCCCAGCAGGGGCAGGGCGTGGCAGACCGCCGCGAAGTCATTGAGCAGCACGGGCTCCGCCGGAGCCAGCACCCGGCGGATTTCCCCCGGCTCTACTACCCAGGGGAGGTTGGAGGCCGGCGGGGCTGCCGCTGGTTGCCGGCCGGGGCCGGGCCAGGGGCCGGGTATGCCCAGGGCGGCCCGGCTGGGGGGCTCCCCCCCCTGTTCGCGCCAGCCGGACAGGAAATCCTGCACAATATGAGTCAGGGAGGGCCAGCCGCCACAGGGATATTCCTTCAGGAAGCACGGCTCCAGCAGATTCTCCCGCTGAAATACGGCCAGCCGGGCGTTGGTCCCCCCGATATCCCCCGCCAGGATAAGATCACCTCCAGAATGTTGCCGAGCGCCGCTGTTCATCGGTGAGCATCCATTATTAGTCCGTCCCGGCTCAGGCACCGGCCAAGCACCGGCCAAGCACCGTCCCCGGCGGGCCGCCACCGGCAGCCGACCACCCCCGATGTTGCATCATCCGGGACGCGTGGTATTGTGGCTTAAAGTCTCCGGCAATGGCAACCCGGGTCACACCGGGTCACACCGGGCCGCCGGAGGACCTCGGCAGCACAACTTAAGTACCACCGGGCGGTTAGCTCAGCTGGGAGAGCGGTGCCCTTACAAGGCATAGGTCACAGGTTCAATCCCTGTACCGCCCACTAGCAGTACAACAGGGGAAAGGCAGTGAATAGGGGAATCGCAGCGAATAGGGGAATCGCAGCGAATAGGGAACGGCAGTAACAGGAGACTGGCAGTAGCGGGGGACAGTCCAATACCAGGGGGATGCAAAGGAGGCTGCTGAACGGTCTTCCGTCCACCTCTTTTCGGAATATCAGACCATGGAAATGCACAACAATCCGGATATTAACCGCCAGGGCTCCCCGGAAACAGACCCGCAGGCCGACCTGAATGCGCTGAATGCACTGAAAACGCGGGAAGCACTAAAGGCACCGTCTTTACTGGCCGCACTGACGGCCTTTTTGGTGCTGCTGAGCGCCGGAGGCTGCTGGAAAAGTGATGATGGCTGGACGGAGGAAAACGGCGAACCGCCGCCATCCTCCACGGAATACCGGCTCACCAGAATCCGCCCTCACAACGAGGCCTACAAACTGGTGCTGAACGCCTGGTCCTCGAGCACCGGGGCCGACGAACAGGTTGAATTCGTGTTTGACCGCAACAAGGAAGCCCTGGAGCGCTGCCAGTACTGGTCCCGGACCACCGGCAACAACGCCGCCCAGCACCGCCCCACCCCCGAGGACTGCACGCTGACCTGGAACACCATCAACTACAGGACAGCCCTGAAGTTCAGGATGCGGGCCCAGAACGCCTCCACCCTGAAGGTCTCCGTGTATGAGGGTATCATCGATGTTGACGGCGACATCAGCCTGGGGCTGCCCTATGTGCTCTACGACAAGAACTTCGTTTTCACCCCCTCACCCATATCGCGCATAGTCCCGCTGCCGCCGCGTGAGCCCTGACGGACCTTTCATCATTTTTCGCGGCCCAACGGAATTTCCCACACAAACACCATAATTTTTCAGGCTCCGGCACACCCGGATTGCGTATTGTTTGCATGAACCGGGGATAGGATGGAATCAGATGCGGAAGTAAACCCGCCTTGATCCCATGGCGACCCCCGAGGGAAGACGATCCCCCGGCGGTGGGCCGGGGTCGGGGCCAGCCGGAGCCGCGCCATGCCTGTTCAGAACATAAAAGACCACCGGAAGCCGGGGAGCACCGGCCACGGACTGACCACGGGCCATTGCGCCACCTGCCGCACGCCCGTGTTTCTGCCCGAACTGCCCGGACGAAAACTGGCCTGCACGGTATGCGATGCGCCCTGGCAGGAAGCCTCTGAGGGCGGAGTGCTCGACCCCAGGATTGCGGAAGTGGCCTGAAAGTACTTCAACGGACCTCAGACCCCGCAGAGAAGCTTCGGGCAAGCAGCCCGAACACCTTTCCCCGCACATGGCGTTCCTGGTTGAGAATGATCACGAATGGCCTGCGTTCCCCCTCCGGGGCAGGCAGATACCCGGCCAGCGAATAAACACCGGTGAGGGTTCCGGTCTTGGCCGGCACCTGGTAGGGCGGTTTGCCATAGGGCTTTAGCAGCTCCCTCCAGGGATAAAACTCATCCACAATACGCAGCATGGCCTCCAGCCCCACATGGTTGCGCCGGGAGAGGCCCGAGCCTTCCGTCAGCAAAACCTCGCCGCCCTTCAATCCCAGATCGTTGAGCAGATAGTCCATCACCTGCCCCACCCCATCGGCCAGCGAAACACGCCGCCCGTCGCCCACCGCCCTCTGCCCCAGGGCCAGCACCAGCGAGTTGGCGATGAAATTGTTGGAAAACTCCATCATGGCCCGCACGACCTCTGTCAGGGGGCGGCTGTTACGGTAAACCAGCAGCGGCTTCAGCCCCGGCGGAACCCTGCCGGTGCGGGGCAGCCCCTTTATTTTCGCGCCCTGGGCCCGAAAAAACTCAACCGCCAGTTCCCCGGCGTACTGGATGCCCCTCACCCCGCGGGCGGCCAGGTTTATGCGGTGAGTGCCGGGGGGCAGTCCGCCGGCCAGCCTGCGGCCTAGCGGAGTCAGCGGGGTCTGGGGTTCGGCGCTTTCCACCCGGGCCTTTGAGCCCCGGCCCTGAACACGGACATTGACCGTATTGAAGTTGGCCACCAGGGCGCCCAGCGGCGCGTCATAGGGATTCAGCGTTGACCCGGCCCCGTCCACCTCCAGGTCTGCCACCAGGGCGCTCTCATCCAGGATGACCTCATCCAGGGGCCGGCTGAAGGCTCCCGCCTGCTCCAGGGCGGAGGCCAGCAGAACCCACTCCTCCGAAACCAGGAAGGGGTCCGCATGCCCCCGGATGTACAGACGGCCCTGGTCCACAAAGACCTCGGTTTCAAAGCGGTAATCCGGCCCCAGCCTGTTCAGGGCCGCCAGAGCGGTGGCCAGCTTGATGATGGACGCCGGTACATAGCGCCCCGGGTTCTGCTGGAAGACAACCGTGCCGTTCTTTCCCACGGCCACTCCGCCGTGGTCCAGCAGCCGGCTCAGTTTTTCGCGCAGTTCCCCGTTGCCGGCACCGCTATCAGCACCGCTATCAGCACCGCTGCCTGACCGGGCGGCTGGACCATCGTCTGCCCGTGCGGGCCCCGCCGCCAGAGGCAGAAGCAGCAGGGCCAGCAAAACCGGCAGGATCAGCAGAACCGACAGGTTTGACATAACACGCCCCACCTTCGGGGTCAGTTTTGACATCGGGGACAAAAGAAGGTGCTCCTTTGCTGTTGGACAATTCGCCGGATGGGGGTTTCACATTCCGGACAGGGCTGACCGGTACGGCCATACACTTTAAGAAAATGCTGGAACTCCCCGGATTTATCATCCACCCGGGCGTAGTCGGAGATGGTCGTGCCGTTCTTTTCCACCGCCAGGGCAAGAATATCCACCACCGCCCGGTGCAGCCGCCTGCCCTCGGGGCCGCTCAACGAGCCGGCGGGCCGAACGGGGTCCAACCGGGAGGCGAACATGATCTCCGAGGCGTAGATATTGCCCAGGCCGGCAATGCGCCGCTGATCCATCAGCCAGTGCTTCAGCGGGCTCCGGCTCCCGGCCAGCGCGGTGGCCAGCCGCTCCGCCGTGAAGTCCTCTGACAGCGGTTCCATGCCCAGCCGCGACAGGGGAGGCCCGGCCAGGGGGTCCTCGGACAGGCCCAGGGTCCCCAGACAGCGCAGATCCTGAAAGACCAGCGCGCGGCCGTCGTCCAGCTCGAACCAGACCCGCATGTGCCGACCCGGCTGCCTCGGCAGGGCCGAGAGCACGAATTTGCCCGTCATTCTCAGGTGGGCCACCATGCTGCCGCCGGAATCCAGGGCGAAGAGCAGATACTTGCCCCGTCTGCTTACCCTGCCGAAGGAGCGCCCCTCCAATCCGGCACGGAAGGCTTCCTCCGGGGCTCCTTCCAGGGCATCCCCGCGGAAAATCCGCACCCGGCTGACGCGCCTTCCCGGCAGTTCCCGGTTCAGCTCCCTGACAATGGTTTCCACCTCCGGCAGTTCCGGCATTCCGTGTTCCTCATCCCATCCCCCGGTTTCAAGGCCTGCCCCCCCGGATTTACGCCTCAGCGGCGGTCTTTAAGCCACTGAGCGCCGCCTCAGCGGCGGTCTTTAAGCCATTGAGCGCCGCCTCAGCGGCGGTCTTTAAGCCATTGAGCGCCGCCTCAGCGGCGGTCTTTAAGCCACTGCGAAACCAGCATGGCCGTGCGCCGGGGGTCTTCCCGGGCCTGTTCCAGCATCTGGCTCCTCCCGAGCTTTTGGGGGTCACCGCCCCGGGGG
>JAOUPZ010000137.1 GCA_029879595.1 Deltaproteobacteria bacterium
TCACCCTGCAGGCCCAGCCGGGCTTCCTGACCCACACCCTGCGGACAGTGGATGTATACATGGTGCCTCGCGCAGACGGCAGGGTGGTGGTGGGCGCTACCGTGGAGGAGATGGGGTTCAATCGGGATATAACGGTGGGCGGGGTGTTCGAACTGCTGCGGGGAGCCTGGCGGGCTTTGCCGGGGGTGTATGAGATGCCCCTGCTGGAGACAGTCGTGGGCTTCCGTCCGGGCAGCCGGGACAACGCGCCCCTGTTGGGGGAAACGGATATTCCGGGGTTTTTCCTGGCCACCGGGCATTACCGCAATGGCATCCTGAACGCTCCGGCCACGGCTGTTTATCTGAGCCGGCAGATTACCGGGCAGTCAGTCCCGGAGTTTTTCGGAGAGTTTTCACCCGGCCGGTTTCACGCCTGAACAGTTTTTCGTATCCGGTAAGGCGGGGACTCCCTGTACGCGAAAAAATTCACTTCACAACTAATCGCGAATGACTTAAGGTTAGCACTGCATTACCGGACAGCTTTGATGGATTAATTCCGGAAGTATTTATGGATAATCAGGCGGTTTTGGAATGCTGGAAAAAAGGAGGAATAAAAAGGAGGACCCCTTCGGGAGATATTTCCAGGACTGGCCGGATCAGAAAGTGTTCCGGGTGAACGGTAAAAGTTTAATCCAGCGGGATTGGAAAAATTCCCCAGGGCTCTTCAGGGATTGAAGCCGGTTGAAAGCCGGATTCATTTGAATGGGCATGATCTGGCAGGTGCTGTCCGGATGGCGGCAGGCTCGGTGCCGTTGTTTTGCGGCACTAATATACAACAACTAAGGTAAACAATGAAAAAGCAATTGGTGTTTTTAGCCGCGGTTCTGGTTTTCAGTTGGTCCGGCACAGCTTGGGCTACTTTGTGGGGCAACCCCGTACCCACTTACAAAGATGGAAATATGGCGGTAGGACTTGGAATAGCCAATTACCGTAACTCCCTGGTGTTTGATTACGGGCTGAGTTCCACCGGCAACATCCGGGGGCATTACGGGATGCTGGAAATAACGGGCGTATCCGGCGCTGAGTTTGGTGTGGGCTATAAGCACGACCTGAAGAAAACCTTCAAGGCCGGTCAGAAGGACGCCCGCCTGGGGGCCTTTGGTTATTTCACCTCCGGCGAGTATGGCAATGAATGGATTTCCTGGTCATACACATACCTGGATCTGGGAGTGGGATTTGACCTGAAGCCCAAGAAAAACCTTACCCTGTTCGGGGCCGGTATCTTGAGCATGTTCAAGGCCGAGTTCAAGGACAAAAACAACAGTTTCTGGGACTCCACCTATTCATCCACCGACCTGGGGGGAATGGGGGGTGGTGAACTGCTGGTTAACAACGAGCTTTCAGCTGGCATTCAGCTGAAATTCGGGTTCGCCGGGGAACCGGATACCTTTATAATCTACGGTCTCTACCGGCTCTGATTTGATTTAACAGGGGATAAGGGCTGCCGGGAAATTGGCGTATTAATCCCGGCGACCCGGAAGGTGGTGTTTCCCAAGAGGGGGGAAATCCAGCAACTCACAAGGATTCCGCAGGGCGGCTGCAAAGGCACTCCGGCCTAAGGCGTTATCAGGACGCCTTCAGACGTTGATTGGTCAGAATATGCAGTTCTTCCTTGATGTCGGGGTATTTCTCGCTCAGCACATGGTTGAAGGCATCCATCATCTTGGATATGGACATCACTTCTTCCTGCTGCTGTTTGGTAATCTGCACAATCTGTTCGACCAGCCCTTTGATATACTCAGTGTAGTCAGCTAGGGATACATAGTGCTCTTCGTCGATAACCTTTGTGCGAACACCATTGGCCATCAACATCGAGATTGATTCTTCTATCCACGAGTTTTCCATATACACCTCGTCTGCCTTTGATCTTTCTGTATTTTATTAGGGCGGATTTTTAACGGTTAAAGTTACCGCCTTGACCCCAAAGCAATCCAAATTGTCAATAATAATACATCAGTATTTCAGGATGTGCAAGAATAAATCAACACAATAATAATGTATTTATGATAAATAACATTAAATATTGATAACCTGTTAATATTGCAGACGATAATTTATCAGTTTTAATGTGGCCCGGCGGGAAGGCACAGCCCTAATCAGCGGCCACATGCCGGCTGGATGAAGTGCTCTGGCACAGGGAAAGGAAATGCCTGTGCAGAAAGTCCGAGCCTGACAGTTCCGGGTGATAGGATGTGATCAGATGCCGCTCACAGGACGCCGCCACCGGATTGTCCTTGAAGGAGGCCAGCACCTCGACCTGGTCTCCCAGTGAAACAAAGGCCGGTGCCCTGATGAAAACAGCCTCATCATCCACCGGCTCCTGCCCGGGAATAAGCAGGCTGACCCGCCCGATGAAGCTCTCGTTCTGCCTGCCGTAGGCGTTTCTGCGCACCACGGCGGGGAAGATCCCCAGGCAGTCCTGGGAGGGGTTTTCCACCCTTTCCGCCATGAGGATGGCCCCGGCGCAGATGCCCCAGACGGACCTGGACAAGGAATACTCCCGCAGGCTGTCCCACAGGCCGTATTCCAGCAGCAGCTTGATCATGGTGGTGCTTTCCCCGCCGGGCAGGATCAGTCCCGCGCAGCCGAAAAGTTCCTCGCGGGTTCTTACCCTCACCGGGGTGGCTCCCAGGGCGCTGATTCTCCCGGACTGGGGCTCAACCGCTCCCTGGAGGGAAAGTATGCCGATTTTCATTTACTCACCACCCCCGGCCAGCCAGTTTCTGTTCGTCCTGAAGCTCCTGTACCGATGTGCCGGACATGGGCTCACCCAGTCCCTTGGAAACCGCCAGCAGTTCTTCGGGCTTGTCGAAGTATGTGGTCGCCTTTACGATGGCCTGGGCTCTTTTGGCCGGGTCCTCCGACTTGAATATTCCCGAACCCACGAACACCGCCTCGGCTCCAAGCTGCATCAGCAGGGACGCATCGGCGGGAGTGGCCACTCCGCCCGCGGTAAACATGGGCACGGGCAGGCGGCCGTGTTTCTGGACCAGGCTGACCAGCTCAAAGGGGGCCTGCAGGCGCTTGGCCTCTGACATGAGTTCCATGTCGGACAGCCGGCTCACCAGGGCCATTTCCCGTTTTATTTCCCTCAGGTGCCGCACCGCCTCGATTATGTCGCCGGTGCCGGCCTCACCCTTGGTTCTGATCAGGGCCGCTCCCTCGCCAATCCTCCGGAGAGCCTCGCCAAGATTGGTGGCTCCGCAGACGAATGGCGTCCTGAAAGCTTTTTTATCGACATGATGCGAGGCGTCGGCCGGTGTCAACACTTCGGATTCATCGATAAAGTCCACTCCCATTTCCTGGAGTATCTGCGCTTCGGCAAAGTGTCCGATCCTGCATTTGGCCATCACGGGGATGCTAACGCACTTCATAATCTCTTCGATCAGACCGGGATCGGACATCCGGGCCACACCGCCCTGGCGGCGGATATCGGCGGGAACCCGTTCCAGGGCCATCACGGCGACCGCTCCGGCGTCCTGGGCGATTTTGGCATGCTCGGCTGTGACCACGTCCATTATAACGCCCCCCTTGAGCATTTCCGCCAGGCCGACCTTTAGCCTCATTCCTTCTTCCAACACATTGTTCTTCTCTGACATTTTTTCAGCTTCTCCAAATTAAAGATCCCAGCCGCGGGCTTCCGGGCCAGGAGGCTTTGTTCAGCTGGCTGGAATTCATTATCGGAAACCTGCGGGTTCTGACCGTATCCTAATATGATACTATGACAAACAAAAACGGTTCTGCCTATATGGAGCCGGCAAAGAATTTCCCCCTCAACATTTCCGGCGGCTAGAGGATTCCCGCCAGGGGGCGGCCCAGCCAGGCCCCCCGATGCCGGAAGGCGTTGGAGCAAATCCCATGAAACAGCTCCCTGAACAACGGAGCCGTCAGGTGGGAGTGACGCTTGACCGCCAGATCCATGGCTCCCAGGGCGCGGAGGATGGACTCCAGTTCCTCGCTGGTGAAGCGGACGGACTGCTCCTTGAGCTTGGAGGCAATGAAGGGCGGCAGTCCCAGGTGCGAGGCTCTTTCGGCTGGAGGGATGCCCAGTTGGTCCAGGGTATGGAGATGCAGCAGCTGCCTGAAATACCTGGCCAGTATTCCCACCAGCACCGGGTGCTCATGGGGGTTGTTGGACAGAAAGTGCTCAAGTACGCCCAGTGCGGCGGAGAGCTGTTTCAGGCCCAGGCGTTCGGTGACCGCAAAAAGTGATGTTCCGCTGGTTCCATGCACGGTGTGCAGCAGTGAGTCCTCGTTAAGCCCGGCCCCGCCGGGGAAGGTCAGCGCCAGCTTGTCCAGTTCCGAAACCAGTCTCCTCAGGTCGCTTCCGGCCAGATGCACCAGCAGTTCCGCCTCCTTTCGCCCCAGGGGCAAATCCCTGGTTTTGGCTTCCCTGACCACCCAGTCCACCGGATGATAGTCGTCATAGGTGACGTGTTTTTCCACCCGGCCGTGCTGCTTGATGGCGGTCAGAAGCGGTTTTGAAAAATCTGATTCCCTGGAGGCCGACGCCGTTACGATCAGGTGCAACCCGGCCGGGGTCTGTGCGATGAGGCGTTCCAGCAGCAGGTGCAGCCGGGGCCCGGCGCCGCCGGTTCCCTGGCTTTTGCCCTGTACGGCATCCGGGGCTTCATCGGAAAACCCGAATTTCCCCTTCAGCTTTTCCTTCAAAAACTCCTTGATGGTCACCAGGCGCCGCCCTCCGCCGTGTGACAGGACAAACCGCGGCACCTGATCTGCCGGAGCCAGATGCAAAATCGGCGGTCCTCCCGAGCGCTCCTCCACATCCAGAATCCAGCGGCCCACGGGCAGCATGGTTTCCCTGCCCTCGCCGGGCATCAGGTCGTCCTCGTCGGCCATGCATTTTTCATTGTCCCACTCGCAGGGCATGACCCGGAGGGCGTCTACGGCCTTGCGCAGACTGCCGACGGCCTTTCCGCCACCCTTGACGGCCTCCAGGTGATCCAGCCGCACCAGATAGCGGTCACACAGAAACGGCGGGGTCTCACAGGCAATCTGAAAATTGTCCAGACCATCGGAGCCCTGGGCTCCCCCCTGGCGCACAAGTTCCTCCGCGTCGAACCGGTGATAGGCGAAATCCCTGGGCAGATCGCCCAGGATGGAGTCCTCTGTCGCCTGGGCCTCCTTGTCCACCAGATAGCCCTGGTTGCCATATATCAGTGTGATTCTGGCCTGGGCGCGGGATTGTGGCATGGGCTTCTGGCCTGCTTTGCGAAGATGTCGGGGATAAGCCGCCTGGCCCTGTGATCAGTGGGCCTTGCCGGCGGTCTGGTTGTCAGTATTTCATAGCCCAGCGCGGATTTCTTGTCACGCCTGTCGTTGCCGGCCCTGAAAGAAGATTGTAATTGTAGGGTCTTTTGCGCCCCTGGGATTCATTTTTCCCCTGTTTTTACCGATAATGTCAGATAATGACCTTGAAAAGCGAAATAAAAAGAGCAGACCCGGTCGAGTTTGGTCGGCTAAAGGGGTGCACCCTGTCTTACGGGGGAGCCTTCAACGCCATGGCCATGCTGGAATCCCTGGGCCGCGACCCGGGAAACCTGGCCGAGCAGGTGAACGAACGCGTTTACCGGCGCTATCTGAGCCTCGGCAGGCGCTGCGTGCTGTTCACCCTGGAGTTGCGCGAGGAGCACTGCCGGATCGAAAGCGGAACCGAACTGAACCCGCAGGAGGCCGGGCAGGCCCTGGACATGCTATACCTCCTGCTGGGTCTGGATCAGCCGTTGGAAGATTTCTACCGGCTGGTGGCCCCCCATCCCGTGATGGGGCCGCTGGCGAAAAAACTGCACGGCGTGCGCATGCCCCATGTGCCTTCCCTGTGGGAGGCGGTGTGCTGGGCCGTGATCGGACAGCAGATCAACCTGCCCTTCGCCTACCTACTGCGCAACCGGCTCATCGCGGTCGCCAACGGTCATGAGTTTCCCGGAGACGATGCCGGGGGCCTGCTGCTGCCCTTCCCGGGGCCCCGGCAGGTGCTGGCTGTCCGGGAGGAGCAGTGGCGGGCCGCTAAATTCTCCCGCGCCAAGTCCGGCTATCTGCAGGGGTTGGCCCGGGCCTTTGCCGATGAGGAAATCTCAGCGGAAAGCATTGCCGCCATGGACGATGCGCAGGCGGAGCAGACACTGCTGGGTGTACGGGGCCTGGGACCCTGGAGCGCGGGATATATAATGTCCCGGGGGCTGGGTCGGCTGGATTTCTTCCCGGTGGGCGATGCCGGCCTCAAAGCCTCCCTGAAGCATTTCTTCGCCTTGAACGAGGCTCCCGGAATCAGGGAACAGAAGGCCCTGATGGAGCCGCTCAGACCTTATCGGGGGCTGGCCACCTATTATCTTTGGAAGGGATTGGGAATGGAGCGCGAGGGCTGAATTCTGCCCAGGGCCCTTATTCCCCTTCAAGTTGTTTCAGTTGCCGGCGGTATTCAGGGGCCTTCGCTCCTTGCCGTGGATGATCTTGGGCCAGTACACCTCATAGATGAACTTGGGCGAATGACTCCCCACATGGCAAACGCGGCATTCCCGGTCACCCGGAGGAGGAGGCCTGGGTGGTGGGGGATCGGGTGGCGAGGCCGGGGGCGGGCCGGTCTTTCCCGTGCGCATCAGGGGCTGGACGGAATGGACCTTGGCCGGGCCGTGGCAGTTCTCGCACTGTACCCCCGCCAGGGCAGGGGTTATATCCTGGCTCAGATAACCATCCTTGCCCAGCCCCACCACATGGCAGGCCAGGCACTCCGGGTCGAACTGTTTGCCCACGCGTTCCAGGGTGCCGTAGGCTCCAGCGTGCCGGGATTTTTTCCACAGGTCGTTTTCCAGAAAATGACAGGCGGCGCAGGTTGTTGCTCCGGCAAATGGTGATTCCATCTGGGTGCGCTTGATCGTTGACAGGCGGGTGAAGAACAGTCCCTTGACCTGCTCGTCATACTCCGCCATGGCGATATTGGCCTGGGGGTGGTCCGGGTAGCTCTCGTTCAGCCAGTCCACCTTCCAGGCCGGTGCTGGCGCGCCCGATGGTTGCAAGGCTATCCGCAACAGGCCCTGCCCCTTGGTGGGCACCTGGGGAAAAACGCCGCTGCCGGTTTTGCGTTCGGTGATCTGCTTCAGCTCATCGGCCGATGGGTTGCCGGTGATGATCAGGCTGAACAGCCCCCAGGAGGATATCTGCTCCAGCTCTGCATCGCTTCCGCGGAACAGCAGCACGTTCGGATCATAACCATCCCGGGAGATTTCAGCGGCCAGCCTGGCGCGCAGTTCCGGCCCCGCCGGAAGCAGCTTTAGGGCGGTGGCCGGTCCCTGGTAGACGGATTCCGGCGACAGGAAACCAAACATCCCCACCGTTCTTCCGCCACGTTTTGCGGCGCGGCTGATGGGCCAGGGGCTGCCCGCCGCGGCGTTGCTCAGCAGGTAGGGCAGTTCACCGCCCAGGGACTCCATCCCCGTGGCCAACTCGTTGGGTCCGGGCAAAAGCCCCTGGGGGGGGAAGTGGACCAGCAGGCGGCGGATCAGTTCCACCTTGAGTTCCCCCTGGGCCGAGGGCTGGGGGTAGTTGTTGCCCAGGTCCACCAGCAGCGTATCCCTGCTTTCGGCCGGCAGGTTTTTTTCCAGGTAGCTCAGGCGGCGGGGCAGTCCCCCCATCTGTCCTTCCTGGCTGCATCCGCAGGGTTTAAGTTCGCCCCGCATGTCGCCGGCCGCCAGCACAGTCAGGGTCGGGCCTTGGTTTTTTGGGGCGGCCCGGTTTTTTTCAGCGGCTCCGGCGGGCAGCGGCCCCAGCATGATCAACCACGGCAGGATTAACAGTGGCAGGATTGTCAGTGGCAGGATTGTCAGTGGCATGAATAACGGTGGCCGGGTAAATAGT
>JAOUPZ010000138.1 GCA_029879595.1 Deltaproteobacteria bacterium
GGCGACGGGCGAGGCGACCTGGTGGTGGGTCAGGGCGGGGGCCTGAAGGACGGCGTGTATCCGGCCGGCTACGGCGGGATTTCGATCATCGCCGGGGCGGAGTTAGCGCCCAGCCTGACCACGTTTACCAAGCAGTTTCCCGCGCTGGACGTGGAGACCGTGGGCGGCAACAAGCGCAACTCGCGCTTCGGCTGGGCCCTGATGGTGCTGGATGGCGACCCGGCGGATGAGTTTGACCAGATGGACACCCTGATCATCGGCGCGCCCGGCTACAAGTACGGGCTGATCCAGGAACGGGGACGGGTGCACATCATGGAGGCCGGCTCCTTCAACAACTTCTAGGCTGGGTCTGAAAGCTTGTGCTTTTGGGGGCGCTGCCCCCATACCCCCGGCAGGGGCCGTAGCTCCCTGCACCGGGGACCAGGGTTGGGAACCGTATGTCAATGTTTCAAGAATCACATTGGGGTGAAGGGGAGTTTCCCGTTGTTTTCCCCTCGCCCATTTATGGGAGAGGGGTACCCCGTGTGTTTTTTTAAAAAACACGGGGTGGGGTGAGGGAATGTTGGACCAGGGCTCCTTCCAGGGATTGCGGGAGATTATCCCCCACAGAATCTCCTTCAAGACAGGTTCTGCCGCAGAGATGTTCTGCCGCAGAGATGTGATCCCTGAGACTGAATCTAACGGCCCAGCGGAAGCTCTTCTTCCTGCATCAGATACTGGTGGACTCCCCGGGCCGCGTCCCGGCCCTCGCGGATGGCCCATACGACCAGGGAGGCCCCACGGGTCATGTCGCCGGCCACAAAAACACCCGGAACACTCGTCATGAAGTTCACGTCGCGCTTCACCGCGCCGCGCTCGTTGAACTCCACCCCCAGGTCGCTCAGCAGGCCCTCGCGCACCGGCCCCAGAAAGCCCATGGCCAGCAGCACCAGGTCCACCGGCTGGGTGAACTCGGTGCCGGGAATCTCCTTCATCTCCGGGCGGTTTCCGTTGTTGCCGGAAGCCTTCCACTCCACTTCCACGCCGTGCAGCTGAGTCAGCCGGCCTTTCTCGCCGGAAAAACCCTTGGTGAGAACGCCCCAGCGGCGCACTCCACCCTCCTCATGGGATGAGCCTTTCTTGACGGATGCGGGCTGGGCCAGAATCTCGTACTGATAAACCTCCCGGGCCTTCTGCCGGTGGGCCGTGCCCAGGCAGTCCGCTCCGGTATCCCCGCCCCCCAGGATCACCACCCGCTTGCCCGTGGCCAGGATGGTCTGCTCCGGAGAAACGGCCTCGCCCAGGTTGCGGCGGTTCTGCTGGGTCAGAAAGTCCATCGCCAGGTGGATTCCCTCCAGGTCGCGGCCCGGCATATCCGCAGGCAGATTGCGGGGCTGCTCGGCACCGCCGGCCAGCACCACGGCATCAAACATGGAAAAGAGCTGACTGACCTTGAGGTCGTGACCCACGTTTACATTGCTGCGGAACTCCACCCCTTCTTCGCTCAACTGCTTGACCCTGCGTTCCACGATGACCGGGTCCAGCTTGAAGTCCGGGATGCCGTAGGTCAGCAGCCCCCCCAGCCGGTTGTTCTTTTCGAACACGGTGACCTGATGCCCCAGGCGCACCAGTTCCTGGGCGGTGGCCAGCCCGGCCGGGCCGGAGCCCACCACGGCCACCCTCTTCCAGGTGTGGTTGCGCGAGGGACGGGGGATCACGCGGTTTTCCGCGAAGGCCCGGTCTATTATGGAGCGCTCAATGGCCTTGATGGTCACCGGGTCATCGCTGATGCCCAGGGTGCAGTTGGTCTCGCAAGGGGCCGGGCAGACCCGCCCCGTGATGTCGGGGAAATTGTTGGTGCGGTGCAATTCCTTCTTGGCCCTGAACCATTCCCCCTTCATGACCAGGTCGTTCCAGTCAGGAATGAGGTTGCCCAGCGGGCAGCCGTTGTTGCCATGGCAGCCGGGCACACCGCAGTCCATGCACCGCGCGCTTTGTTCGGTAAGAACGGAATCCGGCCAGATCAGTTCAAACTCCTTGAAGTCGCGTATCCGTTCCTCTACCGGCTTACGAAGTGATGGAGTGCGGGAATATTCAAGAAACCCAGTATGTTTTCCCATGTCTGCTACCTTAGTTGGTTCGTTCCCCGAAAAAAGACGGGGTTTGTTGATCATACTCTCCGCCGTTCAGACTCCTCCCTCCGGTTTCGCTTTTCACTTCAATCCGGGTCCTCCCCCGGCCCTGCCCGCCGATTCCCGCCGGCTTATGCGATCTCCAGCTTGGGAGCCTCCCTGTGCTGCAGAACCCTTTTGTAGTCTATCGGCATGACCTTGATGAACTTGCGGACCATGGACTCCCAGCCGTCCAGCACCTGCTGGCCCCTGGGGCTGCCCGTCAGTTCCACATGCCGCGCCACCAGCGATTTTACCAGATCCTGGTCACCCTGGTCCAGGGGCTCCAGTTCCACCATCTTGGTGTTGCAGCGCGAGGGGAACCCGAAGCCGTCATCCAGCACATAGGCAATTCCCCCGGACATCCCGGCGGCGAAGTTGCGGCCCGTGGGCCCCAGCACCACCACCCGTCCGCCTGTCATGTATTCACAGCAGTGGTCTCCCACGCCCTCCACCACGGTGTTTGCTCCCGAATTGCGCACGCAGAAGCGTTCGCCGGCCAGTCCGTTGAAGAACGCCTCGCCACCCGTGGCGCCGTAGAGCACCACGTTGCCGACGATGATGTTTTCCTCCGGCCTGAAGGTGGAGCCCTGGGGCGGATGGACGATCAGCCGCCCACCGCAAAGGCCCTTGCCGATGTAGTCATTGGAGTCACCGGCCAGGGTGAGCGTAATGCCCCGTGGGAGGAACGCCCCGAAGCTCTGACCGGCAGAGCCGGTGAACGTGAACCGGATGGTGTCGTCAGGCAATCCTTCGGCCCCATACTTCTTGGATACACGACTGCCCAACATGGTTCCGGTGGCTAGGTCGCGGTTGGTGATCTCAAGCTGGTGGCTCACCGGCTGCTGCTGCTCCAGCGCCGGGGCGGCAAGCTCGATCAGCCTGTGGTCCAGCACTCCGGAAATAAGGTGATCCTGGTCCTCCACTTTACGCAACGGAACGCCGGGAGTGTTTTGCGGAACATACAGTATGGGAGTCAGGTCCAGCCCCTTGGCCTTCCAGTGGCTGATGGCTTTTTTCATCTCCAGGCGGTCCACGCGTCCCACCATCTCGTCCATGGTGCGGAATCCCGTGTAGGCCATGATGCCCCGCAGCTCCTCGGCCACAAACCGGAAGTAGTTCACCACATGCTCCGGCTTGCCGGAGAACTTGCGGCGCAGGCGCTTATCCTGGGTGGCCACCCCCACCGGGCAGGTGTTCAGGTGGCAGACCCGCATCATCACGCAGCCGATTGATATCAGCGGCAGGGTGGAAAACCCGAACTCCTCCGCGCCCAGCAGGGCGGCCACGGCCACATCGCGGCCGGTCTTGAGCTGGCCGTCGGTCTGGACCCGGATACGCCCGCGCAGGTTGTTGCGCACCAGAGTCTGCTGGGTTTCGGACAGCCCCAGCTCCCACGGTGTGCCGGCATGTTGAATGGAGCTCAAGGGGCTGGCGCCGGTGCCGCCGTCATAACCGCTGATGAGCACGGTATCCGCCTTGCCCTTGGCCACGCCCGCGGCAACAGTTCCCACGCCTGTTTCCGATACCAGCTTCACGGAAATCTCCGCTTCCGGATTGGCGTTCTTCAGATCGAAGATCAGCTGCTTGAGATCCTCGATGGAGTAAATATCGTGGTGCGGCGGCGGGGATATCAGCCCCACGCCCGGCGTGGTAAAGCGGATGCTGCCGATGTATTTGTCCACCTTGTGCCCGGGCAGCTGGCCGCCCTCGCCGGGCTTGGCGCCCTGGGCGATCTTTATCTGCAGTTCCTTGCCGTTGACCAGGTAATAGCTGTTCACCCCAAAGCGTCCCGAGGCCACCTGCTTGATATAGCTGCAGCGGCTGTCCCCGTTTTCATCGGGCG
This sequence comes from Deltaproteobacteria bacterium, assembly GCA_029879595.1. Taxonomy (GTDB): domain Bacteria; phylum SAR324; class SAR324; order SAR324; family JACQKK01; genus JAOUPZ01. Next base: position 3,997 of record JAOUPZ010000138.1, read on the forward strand.
TGAAGCGCTCCGGGTCCTCGCCGCCCTCGCCGGTGTTGGACTTTCCGCCCAGGCGGTTCATGGCGATGGCGATGGTTTCGTGGGCCTCGCGGCTGATGGAACCCAGCGACATGGCCCCGGTGACAAACCTCCGGAAAATCTTCTCCGCCGGTTCCACCTCCTCCAGGGGAATGGGGTTGGACTTGAACCGGAACAGGCTGCGCAGGGTGCCCAGGTTCTCTTCCTGATAGTTCAGCAGGGTGGAGAACCGGTCGTAATGCTCCTGGCTGTTCTGGCGGACGGCCAGTTGCAGGTTGTGCACGGTGTCCGGGTTGATGGCGTGGTATTCACCATCGCGGCGGTACTGGTATACGCCCCCCACCTCCAGAAACGGATTGGAGCTGAAACCCTCGGGGAAGGCATAGCGGTGGCGGCGCAGCACCTCTTCGCATATCTCCTCCAGCCCGATGCCGTTGATGCGCGAATGGGTGCCGGTGAAGAACCGGCTGACCACATCCTTGTTCAGTCCCAGGCATTCAAAAATCTGGGCGCCGTGATAGCTTTGCAGGGTGGAGATCCCCATCTTGGAAAAGATCTTCAGCAGCCCCTTGCCCACCGCCTTGATGTAGTTCTGCACCGCCGCGGGGATCTCGGCCTCCTGCTGGGAGCGGAAGTGCGTCTCCACGTCCACCAGGGTCTCAAAGGCCAGGTAGGGGTTCACGGCAGTGGCCCCGTAGCCCATCAGCAATGCGAAATGGTGGGTCTCCCGGGCCTCGCCTGTTTCCACGATCAGCCCCACATTGTTGCGTGTACCCTGGCGGATCAGGTGGTGGTGCACCGAGGCCACGGCCAGCAGGCTGGGTATGGGGGCGTTGTCGCTGTCCACACCGCGGTCGGTGAGGATGATCAGCGTATAGCCGTCGCGCACGGCGCTATCAACCTTGCGGTTGAGGCTTTCCAGTGCCTTATCCATGCCTGCCGCGCCATCGGTGGCCCGGAACAGAATGGGCAAGGTCTTGGAATGGAAGTCCCCCTGGGAGACATTGCGCAGACGCTCCAGATCGTAATTGGTCAGCACCGGATGGGGCAGCATCAGCACGGTAGCATCGCGCGGCTTTTCATCCAGCAGGTTGCCCTCGCGCCCCACGAATGTGGTCAGCGACATCACCATCTCCTCCCGGATGGGGTCGATGGGGGGGTTGGTGACCTGGGCGAAGTTCTGCTTGAAATAGTTGAACAACAGCTTGGCGTGATTGCTCAGCACGGCCAGGGGCTGGTCGTTGCCCATGGAGCCCACCGGCTCGTTGGCCGTATGCGCCATGGGGGGGAGGATGAACTTCAGGTCCTCCTTGGTGTAGCCGAACACCTGCTGGCGCTGCAAAACCGTCTCATGATCGGGCTGATGGACACGGTGGGGTGGATGCAGCTTGTCCAGGTGCAGAACATTGCGCTCCACCCAGGATCCGTAGTCCTCACGAGCCGCCATCTCCTGCTTGAGCGACAGGTTGTCTATGATGCAGCCTTTCTCCAGGTCCACCACGAATATCTTGCCCGGCTGGAGGCGGATCTTGCGCTCCACGTTTTCCGGGGCCACGGGCAGCACGCCGGCCTCGGAGGCCATGATCACCCGGTCGTCCTTGGTAATCACGATTCTCGCCGGGCGCAGGCCGTTGCGGTCCAGGGTGGCTCCCACGGTATTTCCGTCGAAGAAGGCAATGGCGGCCGGGCCATCCCAGGGCTCCAGCAGCGAGGCGTGATACTGGTAAAACGACTTGACCCGGGGGTCCATGTGGGAGTTGTTGTCCCATGCCTCCGGGATCATCATCATCACCGAGTGCGGCAGTGAGCGGCCGGTGGCCGAGATAAACTCCAGCACCTGGTCGAATATGGCCGAATCGCTGCCGGCGGGGCTGATGATGGGGAACAGCTTCAGCAGGTCATCGCCGAACAGGCTGCTGCGCAGACTCTTTTCACGGGCTGTCATCCAGTTGATGTTGCCCCGGAGCGTGTTGATCTCGCCGTTGTGGGCCATGCAGCGGAAGGGATGCGCCAGGGGCCAGGACGGAAAGGTGTTGGTGCTGTAACGGGCGTGCACCAGGGCCACGGCCGAATCCAGCTCGGGGTCCTTGAGATCCGGGTAGAACCGCGCCAGCTGGCTGGCGGTAAGCATGCCCTTGTAGACTATCGTCCGGCAGGAAAGGCTGCAGATATAGAACCCGCGTACCCCGGCGGCGCTAACGTCCTTTTCAATCTGGCGGCGGATGACATACAGCTTGCGCTCAAAGGACTGCGGGCTGTTTATGTCCGGGGCAGCCTGGACGAAAACCTGGCGGATGACAGGCTGAGACTCCCGGGAGGCTTTTCCCAGGTTGGCCTCGGCCACTGGAACATCGCGCCAGCCCAGCAGTTTTTGTCCTTCCGCGGCAATCGCCGCTTCCACCCGGGCTTCCAGGCCATCCACTCCCCTGGGAAGGAACACCATGCCCACTCCGTAGCTTCCGGACGCGGGCAGTTCCAGGCCCTGGGTGGCCAGTTCCCGGCGGAAAAACCTATCGGGAACCTGGAGCAGCATCCCTGCGCCATCACCCACATTGGGATCGTCACCCGTGGCGCCACGATGCTCGAGGCTTTCCAGAATCTGCAGACCCTGGCTGATGATATCGTTAGAGCGGACCCCCTTGAAGTTCACCACGAATCCGACACCGCAACTGTCCTTTTCCAGCGAGGGATCGTACAAACCCTGTTGTTCGTCCTGATAAAAGCTCATATGGCGTGAATGGTCCGTGGTTTATCAAAAATCCCTGGTGCGTTTACCCCCCCTTGCACCTGTACTGTCTCCAGTCAAAGGCCTGTTATGCCTTTCAGGGCAACGGAACAATATCCGCTTTTTCATATCAGTTGTTTGCCCGCCGAAATGCCAGTGCGCCTTCTCCCGTGTCCGGTGCCCGGCCAGGATAAAGGGGCTACCCTGTGCCCAGGGCTGCCGTGCCTTAAACCGCCTCTGCCGTGGCGGTTTGCTCCCGGCCCATGACTGGGGTTTTTCAAAGCTTCTGAGGAAACTATTGAATCCCTGGATCAACCCGGGAACCGGCGGAGTGCCTGGCTCCACCCTCAGGGACCGGTTTGCCGTGGAAGCTGTTCGCAGATACTGACGCGCGTCAGACGCGCCCTCATCTGTTTCCGGTTCTGTCCCTTGATGGTGATTCCACCTGAATGCAGCCTGCAGTGCGGCTTTTTCAGCAGTAAGAGAATTATAAAGACAGGTGATTGTTTGTCAAGCGCAGCCTGCAGGGCCCGGGCCTGTTTTACCCGGGCCGTTTTTCAAGCCCCGACCTTGACCTTGCCGGCCGCCTCGTCCAGGGCGTTCCTGGTCATCCAGTAAAGCACGTTGGGGGTATACGGCTTGTTGATCAGCTTGGCGTTGAATTTTTCGAGAAACTCCTTGTCGATGGCGTTCCCCGAATACCCGGTGCTGAAAATAACAGGGGTTTCCGGGCTGATTTCCTTAATTTTCTGGCAGGCCTCGCTTCCCTTGAGGCGCGGCATCATGACATCCAGGAGCACCAGATGAATCCGCTCCTTGTTTTCCTTGAACCTTTCGATGGCCTCCTCGCCATTGGTCGCCGTGATCACCTTATAACCCTTGCCCTTGAGCAGCTTGACCAGCAACTCCAGCAGCGAGGCTTCATCCTCGGCCACCAGGATGGTTTCCGAGCCTCCCTCCGATTCGCTGTCATCGGCATTTTCCTCTTGCTGCTCCCGGGGGTTGAACTCGGCCGGCAGGTAAATCCTGAAGGTGGTGCCCAGGCCCTCCTCGCTGTACACAGAGATGAACCCCCTGTGCTGCTTGATGATTCCATAGGCGACCGAGAGCCCC
>JAOUPZ010000139.1 GCA_029879595.1 Deltaproteobacteria bacterium
GCCTAACGCCTTTCCAGCGCAGCCGGCCTGCCTTGCCCCATTCAATGTTGGCATGATCGGTGTTTCCAACCTTGCCGATGGTGGCCATGCATTCCAGCCGGACCTTGCGGATTTCTCCGGAGCGCAACTTGATCTGGGCGTAATCACCATCCTTGGCGGCCAGTTGAACGCTGGTGCCGGCCGAGCGGGCGATTTGTGCGCCCTTTTGGGGCTTCAGTTCCACGCAGTGCACTTCCGTTCCCAGCGGGATGTTCTTCAGGGGCAGTGAGTTGCCCACCTTGATTTCCGCTTCCGGGCCACTCATGACCTTGTCGCCGACCTTGATGCCGTCCGGGCTGATGATATAGCGCTTTTCCCCATCGGCATAAACCACCAGCGATATGCGGGCATTGCGGTTGGGATCGTACTCGATGGTATCAACCCGTCCGGGCACTCCCAGCTTATCCCGTTTGAAATCAACCACCCGGTAGCGGCGTTTATGTCCACCACCCCGGTGGCGCACCGAAATCCGCCCCTGGTTGTTTCTTCCACCCTTCTTCTTCAGCGGCCTAAGCAGGGTCCTTTCCGGGGTGGATGTGGTGATTTCCTCAAAGCTGGAAACACTCATTCCCCGCCTGCCGGGAGAAGTGGGTTTATATCTGCGAATCGCCATGTTCCTTTGCTATGCCTCCAGCGCCCGAAGCGCCGTTATTTTCTGCCGCCACAAGCGGGCGGCTCTTGGTATTGCCGGGCCCTGAAACCGCGGCCCAGGCCGGGCCGTATTATTCAGGGCACTTCGTATGTCGTTTATGCACCCTCGAAATACTCGATCTTATCGCCGGGTTTCAGGGTGACGATGGCCTTCTTCCAGTCTGGACGCTTTCCGATGTAGCGTCCCATGCGCTTTACCTTGCCGAGGGTATTGACGGTGTTGACGTTGACCACGCTCACCTTGAACATGGTTTCCACAGCGCGTTTTATCTCGATCTTGTTCGCCGCCTTGTCCACCAGAAAGGTCACCTGGTTGGTCAATTCCTTTTGCAGCACGGTCTTTTCCGTAAGCCTTGGTGCTTTCAGAACCTTGATGTTCATTTCGTCAGCCTCTCCTGCAGTGCTTCAAGGGCCTGCCTGGTTACCAGTGTCTTCTCGAACATCAGCAGGTTGTTCACGTTCAGCTGGCCATAAAAAATAACATCGGCCAGGGGGTTGTTCCTGACGGCCAGGGACAGGTTCCGGTTGAGGTCGTGGGTAACGATCAGCACTTCCTGGGCCTCCAGGCCTGCCAGCCAAGCGGCAAATTCCTTGGTTTTGTGGCTTTCCGGCTGGATATCCTCCACCACGATCAGCTGATTGCGGCGCAGTTTTTCACCCAGGGCCGAACACAGGGCCGCCTTGCGGACCTTTTTGTTCAGGCTGAAGGCGTGGCTCCGGGGCACTGGCCCGTGGACTATGCCGCCGCCCCTGCGCTGGGTGGCCTTTTTGTCACCCGCACGGGCGGACCCGGTGCCCTTCTGGCGGTAGAGCTTTCTGGTGCTGCCCGTCACCTGGGAGCGGGTCTTGGTGGCGTGTGTTCCCTGGCGGGCCTTGGCCTGCTGATAAACCACCGCGTCCTTTATCAGGTAGGGATTGAACGGGGCCTCAGTTATGGCCGCATCAATATCAATCTGCTTGCCCTTGCTGCCATCGGAATTTATTACGGCTACTTTTCCCATGTTTTCAACTCATCAGTCCTGCTTCATGGTGATATCGACGCCTGCTGAAATATCCAGCTTCATCAAAGCGTCCATCGTTTGTGGCGACGGATCAATGATGTACATCAGGCGTTTGTGTGTACGGGTCTCGAAGGTCTCCTGGGACTTCTTGTCCGAATGAGGAGAGCGAAGCACCGTCATTATCGAGCGCTGTGTGGGCAGCGGAATCGGCCCGTTAATTTTTGCTCCGGTACGCTTCACGGCATTCACAATCTCCCGCACTGTCTGATCGAGCAGGTTGTGGTCATAAGCCTTGAATCGTACTTTGATACATTGCGTCATTGGCTGTTATCCGTTGCTTGAGCCCGTTACTGTCTATTAATTAATCACTGTTATCCAGTGCGGCCCTGTTTTCCGGTATGGTCTTCAGTTCCTGTTTTCCGTCCGGCGGTACTACCCCCGGAAACGGATTGACAAATATCCCCCTGGCACTTCCAAAAGCCTTTTGATCTTCTTCAATACCTTCGAGCCCCGCCGGACGCCTCCGTTTGTTATGCACGGAGGCGCCGGAGCAAGCTCAAGTCCTGTTTACTCCACCACCTGCGAAATAACGCCGGAACCGATGGTCCGTCCACCCTCGCGGATGGCGAAGCGCAGTTCGGGTTCCATGGCGATGGGAGTAATCAGCTCCACGGAAATCGGCACGTTGTCGCCGGGCATGACCATCTCCGTGCCCTCGGGCAGGGAGACCACACCCGTCACGTCCGTGGTGCGGAAGTAAAACTGCGGGCGGTAGTTGTTGAAGAACGGCGTATGACGTCCGCCCTCGTCCTTGGTCAGCACGTACACCTGGCCTTTGAAGGCGGTGTGCGGCGTAATTGAGCCGGGCTTGGCCAGCACCTGGCCGCGCTCGATATCCTCGCGCTTGGCGCCGCGCAGCAGCACACCGATGTTGTCTCCGGCGCGCCCTTCGTCCAGCAGCTTGCGGAACATTTCCACTCCGGTAACCACGGTGCTGGTGGTGTCCTTGATACCCACGATTTCCACGGTTTCGCCGACCTTGACGATGCCCCGCTCCACGCGGCCCGTGGCCACGGTGCCCCGGCCGGAGATGGAGAACACGTCCTCCACCGGCATCAGGAACGGCTTGTCGATGTCGCGCTGGGGCTCGGGGATGTAGCTATCCACGGCGTCCATCAGCTCCAGGATGGGCTTGAACTCAGCGGACGTGATATCGGAACTGGAGCTTTCCAGCGCCTTGAGTCCCGATCCGCGGACGATGGGAATATCGTCACCGGGGAAGTCGTACTTGCTGAGCAGTTCACGCACTTCCATTTCCACCAGGTCCAGCAGTTCCGGGTCGTCCACCATGTCCACCTTGTTCATGAACACCACGATAAAGGGCACACCCACCTGACGGGCCAGCAGGATATGCTCGCGGGTCTGGGGCATGGGGCCATCCGCGGCGGAAACCACCAGGATCGCTCCGTCCATCTGAGCCGCGCCGGTGATCATGTTCTTCACATAGTCGGCATGGCCCGGACAGTCCACATGAGCATAGTGCCGGTTATCGGTCTGGTACTCAACGTGAGCCGTGGCAATGGTGATACCGCGGGCCTTTTCCTCCGGCGCCTTGTCGATCTGGTCGAAGGCGGTGAAGCTGGCCATTCCCTTCAGACTGAGAGTCCTGGTAATAGCGGCGGTCAGTGTGGTTTTGCCGTGGTCGACGTGGCCGATCGTTCCGATGTTCACATGCGGCTTTGATCGATCGAATTTTTCCTTGGCCATTTTTCTTCTATCTCCTTTGTTGGGAGTCTTGTTCTTTTGCCTTTATGGGCGTGAAACCTAGCTTGGTCATCCCGCCTTCCTGGCGGCCATAACCTCTTCGGAGACCGCGCCGGGCACTTTTTCATAATGGGAAAATTGCATTGTATATGTAGCGCGGCCCTGGGTCATGGAGCGCAGGTCGGTTGAATAACCAAACATCTCCGCCAGAGGAACATCCGCGTTGACCACCTGGCCCCCGGAGCGCTCCTCCATTCCCTTGACCCTGCCACGGCGACTGTTGAGGTCGCCCATAACATCGCCCATGTAATCACTGGGCACCACCACCTCCACCTTCATGTAAGGTTCGAGCAGCATGGGCTTACCCTTGCGCACGGCGTCCTTGAAGCACATGGAGGCGCAGATCTTAAAAGCCATCTCGGAGGAATCAACATCGTGGTATGAGCCGTCCTCAAGGATGACCTTAATGTCAACCAGCGGGAAGCCGGCCATCACACCTGTGTTGAGGGCTTCCACCACTCCCTTTTCCACCGCGGGGATGTACTCGCGGGGAATGTTTCCACCGACGATCCGGCTTTCGAACTCGAAGCCGGAGCCCGGCTCCAGGGGTTCGACCTTCATGACGGTGTGGGCATACTGCCCACGGCCACCGCTTTGCTTGACGTATTTCGTTTCGTTCTCGGAAGCCACCCCGATGGTTTCCCTGTAGGCCACCTGGGGTTTTCCCACCGAGCTTTCCACCTTGAACTCCCGGCGGAGGCGGTCCACGATTATCTCCAGGTGCAGCTCGCCCATGCCGGAGATGATTGTCTGGTTGCTCTCCTCATCGGTTCTGACTCTGAAGGAAGGATCCTCCTGGGCCAGCTTCTGCAGGGCCACGCCCATTTTCTCATGGTCGGCCTTGGTTTTGGGCTCAACCGCGATATCAATGACCGGATCGGGGAACTCCATGCGCTCCAGCACTATGGGCTTGGAGGGGTCGCACAGGGTGTCACCGGTGAAGGTGTTGCCCAGGCCGATTCCGGCGGCGATGTCACCGGAAAGCACCTCGGATATTTCCTCGCGCTTGTTGGAGTGCATCCGCATGAGGCGTCCGATGCGCTCCTTCTTACCGCGGCCCGGATTGAACACCTGGCTGCCCTGGGTTACCTTGCCCGAATACACCCTGAAGAAGGTGAGCTGTCCCACATAGGGATCTGTCATCACCTTGAAGGCCAGGGCGCTGAAGGGCTCGTCGTCGCCAGTCTTGCGGGTCATCACGGTTTCGCCGTCCACGCTGGAGCCCTTTACATCGGCCACTTCCAGGGGGCTGGGCATGTATTTCACCACGGCGTCCAGCAGCTGCTGCACGCCCTTGTTCTTGAAGGCGGAGCCGCACAACACCGGACAGAAGTGCCCGCCAACAGTTCCGATGCGGATGGCTTTTTCGATATCCTCCGGTGTGGGCTCCTCGCCCTCCAGTATCTTTTCGGTAATGCTGTCGTCGTACTCGCTGATGATATCCAGCATTTTTTCCCGGGCTTCCTCGGCCGCGGCCTTCAGATCGGCGGGGATCTCGCCCTCGTCGAACTTGGCTCCCAGGCTTTCATCGTGGAATACGATGGACTTCATATGCACCAGGTCCACCATGCCCCTGAACTTGTCCTCCGCGCCGATGGGAATCTGGAGCATGACCGTCTTGGCCCCCAGGCGGGTGTTCATGGTTTTCACCGACTTCACAAAGTCGGCGCCCACGCGATCCATCTTGTTGATGAATCCCAGGCGGGGCACGCCGTATTTATCGGCCTGCCGCCAGACCGTCTCGGACTGGGGCTCAACGCCGTTCACCGCGTCAAATACGGCCACAGCGCCGTCCAGCACGCGCAGGGAGCGCTCCACCTCAATGGTGAAGTCGACGTGGCCGGGGGTGTCGATGATGTTGATGTAGTAGGGCTTGGCGTTAACATGCCACTTGCAGAACGTCGCGGCGGAAGTGATGGTAATGCCCCGCTCCTGTTCCTGCTCCATCCAGTCCATGGTGGCGGCGCCATCATGCACTTCACCAATCTTATGGCTGCGCCCGGTATAATACAAAATGCGCTCGGTCGTAGTCGTCTTGCCGGCATCAATATGGGCCATGATGCCGATATTGCGATAACGGTCTAGTGAAAATTCTCTGGCCACAGACTTAGCTGCTCCTGAAAAACGGCCCTCGGGCCTACCAGCGGTAATGGGCAAAGGCCCTGTTAGCCTCGGCCATGCGATGCACATCTTCCTTCTTGCGAATCGCACCGCCCCTGTTGTTGAAAGCGTCCATAAGCTCGTTGGCGAGCTTGGATTCCATTGTCTTGCCTCCGCGTGCCTGGGCATGCTGTATGATCCAGCGGATGGCCAGCGCCTGACGGCGCTCCGGCCTTACTTCCACGGGCACCTGATAAGTGGAGCCTCCCACCCGGCGGGATTTCACTTCCACCGAGGGTTTGGTGTGCTCCACCGCGATATGCACCACTTCCTGCGGCGGCGTTTCCTTCTCCTTGTCCCCGATTTCCTTCATGGCGCTGTATAGTAACTGCCGCGCCACGCTTTTCTTGCCGCTCAGCATCAACACGTTGATGAACTTGGCAATAAGCAGATCGTTGAACTTCGGGTCCGGCAGGATGCTGCGGGTTTCTGCGCGCCTTCTTCTTGACATTTCCTCTGTGCCTCTCCTGTGGGTTTGCCTGTGGCGATTAGCCGCGCTTGGTTCCGTATTTGGAACGGCCCTGTTTCCTGTTTGCGGTAGGCGCCGTGTCCAGCGCTCCCCGCACGATATGGTATCTGACGCCCGGCAGGTCCTTTACACGCCCTCCGCGGATCAGCACTACCGAGTGCTCCTGAAGGTTGTGTCCCACGCCGGGGATGTAGCTGTTCACCTCGTAACCGTTGGTCAGGCGGACGCGGGCCACCTTGCGCAGGGCGGAGTTTGGTTTCTTGGGGGTGGTTGTATACACCCTCACGCACACTCCCCGCTTTTGCGGGCATGATTGCAGGGCCGGTGTCTTGGCCTTCCCTGATTTCTGCTTGCGCCCTTTGCGCACCAACTGGTTCAGTGTGGGCATATGCCGCCTGTCCTCTGTCTTGTCTGGCGCCCCGCCTGCTTGTCTGGTGCGGCGCCCTGGTTAACCTTGTGCACTCCGGGTGCATCTCCCCGGCACCCAAAATCCAGGCCCGGGATATCCTTAGCTTTGTCCTGCCCGTCAGCCGCCCCTGGCGGCCAGCGTTCGCGTTCAAACCGGGCGTTGTTTTCACCGGCGGCCTGAACCAGCCCGGCGCTTATGCTGTCAAACCCCCGGACTGCGCCGGGCGCCTGCAAAACGCCAATGAGCAATTTCCTTGAAAAACAACCTGAAAACGACGCCGGATCGAACCGAAAGTATTGCTCCCTGCGGGATCGCAACTATCGCTAACGGGCTATGCGCCCCCTGTCAGTCCATTTTTACAGGGCTGTTATTACAGGGCTTTTACAGTCACTTCCTACCCCTTCGTCCCCACCGCTTCCTGACCTGCACAAAAAACACAAATGAGGCCGACCGCGGGGACGGCTTAATTTTGGCTGTTGTCCGGCTCAAAGTTTTGAGACACAATGAGAGCCGCAGCCCAGCACATACCCCACCACCGGTTTTCTCAACCCCTGAAAACCTTGTGGTACTTTAGAAACCGTAAAGTTACCAGCCCCAAAAGCATTGTGCAACTATTTTTTTCATAAGACAACAAACAGGCATTTATTATGCGCCACGCACCCTCCTTCACCACCGCCCGGACCCGCTCACCCAGGATGGATCTGGATCGGATCCAGGAAGCCAGTCCCTTGTTCTGGCTGGGTTTGCTGCTTTTCTCCCTGCCCTGGCTGCGGATAGAGGAAGGGGGGCTGACATTTTACCCCGGACATCTGGCGCTGGGTCTGCTGCTGACGGTGATGCTGGCCCATGACCAGCGACTGCCCTCAGTTACGAGAGGACTTTGGCCGCTGTTCGCCGCCGGGGGGTTCATGGCGCTGGTATCAGCGCTGCGGGGAGAAGCGGCGGTAGCCCTGGGATTGCTGAGCGTGCTGGTATTCAACGGAGCCTGGGGAGGCTTCGCCTATATTCTGTCAGCGCAGAGGCGCTCCGGCGAGGCCCTGCGGGGCGCATTGGTGCTGGCCCTGGCCGCCGGGATGCTGCCCGGGGTAACAGTCTGGATCATCCAGGCCTTCTGGCCCGGCGCCTGTGTGGCCCTGCCCTGCTCGGAAGGCGAGCTTTGGCCGTTCCTGTTCCGCGGGGGGTGGCTCAGCCCTGCGCAGTACCAGTTGATGCTGCTGTTTTTTC
>JAOUPZ010000140.1 GCA_029879595.1 Deltaproteobacteria bacterium
TGTCAGCCTGGGGGAAATCAAGGAAGCCCATGATTTGTATGCCCTCCATGCCCAGGAGGTGATAGCGCTGGTGGAAAACAACGAAATGCAATCAGCGCAGGTCAAGGCAGAGGCGATTGAGCAGGAGGAGGAAGAACTCGATCATAAGCTGGTGGGCTTTCTTACAGGGCTGGAAAAATTCACCGCAGAATCGGCCCTGGAGGCGGAAAGCCACGAGCAGCAAGCCCTGGTTTTCAGTCTGGGTCTGGGGCTGGTCACGCTGGTATTGGGGGTGATCCTGGGGCTGGGAATATCCAGGTCGGTGAGCAGGGCCATCACGGCCATCAGCCAGAGGATTTCCAGCGCGGCTTCCCAGGTGACGGCGGCCTCCGAACAGGTGGCCTCCACCAGTCAGGTGCTGGCGTCCAACGCCAGCGAGCAGGCGGCGAGCATTGAGGAGACCTCCTCCACCATGGAGGAGATGACCCGCATGGCCACCCGTAATCTTGAGTTCACCACCCGCCTGACTAACTCTACCGAAGATGTCAACGGGCTGGTCAGCGAAAGCGTCCAGGCCATGGACCGCACCAGCCAGGCCATATTGGACATCAAAAACGCCTCGGATGAAACAGCGCGGATCATTAAATCCATTGATGAAATCGCCTTCCAGACCAATCTGCTGGCCCTCAATGCCGCCGTGGAGGCCGCCCGGGCCGGAGACGCCGGCCGGGGTTTTGCCGTGGTGGCCGAGGAAGTGCGCAACCTGGCATCACGGTCAGCCACAGCCGCCCGGGAAACCTCCGAGCTGATCCAGAGCTCTCAGGGCAAGGCAGAGCGTGGCGTGGAGTTCATCGGGGAAGTTTCGCGGATGCTGGCCTCCATCCAGGAATCCATGGCGGGGATGACCGGCCATACCACCGAGGTGGAAACCGCCAACCGGCAGTTTTCCGAAGGGGCGGGCATGGTGAACAGGGCCATGGGGCAGATAGAGCAAACCACCCAGGAAAACGCCTCGAACTCAGAAGAGAGCGCCTCGGCCAGCGAAGAGCTGTCCTCCCTGGCCATTTCCATGCAGGAAATGGTGGTGGAAATGCTGACCATCGTGGAGGGAAGCCGGAGCGGGGAAAAATCCCAGCCCCTTCTAGGCGGCTCAAACGGCCATGGGAACCTGCTGCCGGAACCCGAAGGGCAATCCTGGATGTCCCCCAGGCAGAAGATGGAAAGCCGGAACGGGCAGGAACTGCTGGAGAGTTAGGCCGGCCCTGAAAGGGGAGCCGGCGGGCACTTCACTGGAATTTTATCCGCACGCTCTGCTCTACCGCGCCTTGCAGACCGGCGAAGGTTGTCTCCAGGGCGTCACCGGGTTGCACTGGCAGGGGGGGGCCGTAAGAGCCGGTCATGATAAGCTGGCCGGCCTGAAGCTCCGCCCCATGTTCCGCCACGGCATTGGCCAGCCAGGCCAGCAGTTCCAACTGGTCGTCTATCACATCCGCTCCCCGGTGCTCCGCCTCCAGCCGGCCGTTGCGTGCTATGCGCGCCCGGACAGCCAGCCCGTCCAGGGCGGGAGGACAGGGCCGCACCGGCTCACCCAGCACCCATGAAACATGCATAACATTGTCGGCCACGGTCAGCCCGGGCTCACCTGCCGGGTCGGCAATCAGGTCAATCACCTCGAAGGCGGGGTACACCGCCCCCAGGGCCTGGCGGACTATGGGCGCGCTGACCCCCGGACCACGCAGGGGCCGGGCCAGTTCCAGGCACAGCTCCGATTCCAGCATGGGGCGGGTCAGGGACTCCAGTGACAGGGTGCAGCCGGACTCCCGGCGGGTCGATTCCAGCAGATACCCGAAGGCCGGGGCCTGTACCCCGAAGCGCTCCCGGGCGGCGGCGGCCGTGAAACCGATTTTCCAGCCCGCCCGTTTTTCCCCGCCTTCCAAAAACAGCTTCACCAGCTCGAACTGGGCCCGGTAGCCCTCCTCCAGGGTCAGCCCGGCGGCCTGGGGGGGATAGCGCCTGTTCTGGCGGGCCTGTTCATATAAAATCCGTGCGGCCTGGGAACAATTCATGATAGCCTGGCAAAAAAAGTTCAGACGATTTCCAGCTGGACCATGCCCAGGGGACCGAAATCTGTTTCGATGAAATCCCCCTTGGCCAGGGGAAACTGCTTGGTCAGCGAACCGCTCATGACCTTCTGGCCGGCCTTCAGTTTCAGGCCGTACTCATGGAGGCTGTTGGCCAGCCAGGCCACCGCCAGGGCGGGGTCGCCAAATACATCCTTGCCCCAGGCCTGGCCCACCATCTCGCCGTTGATATGCACCTGGGCGCTGATTTCCTTCAGGGACTGGCTGTCGGGCAGGGGAATTTCCGGGCCGGTGACAAAATACCGGTGCTGGATGTTATCAGCCAGGGCCAGGGGGGGATCGGCGGCAATCTCGCCGCGTTTTTCCACTATTTCAATGGCCGGGGCGACCCTGACGATGGCAGCCCGGGCCTGTTCCACCGTCACATCGGGGCCCTTCAGGTCGCTGCCGATTACAAAGCACAACTCGTTTTCGAAGCTGGGACGGATGAGATCGTCAAATTCTATACTGACCCCGGAAGGTCTTTCGTTCTTCTTGAGCAGAAATCCAAACAGATGCTCGGAGTACTGCACCTGTTCCTGGATGGCCTGGGAGAAAAACCCCAGCTTCCAGCCCGCCTGTTCCTCGCCGCCCTTCTTGAACCTTTCCAGGATCGCCAGCAGGGCCTGATAGGCCTCCTCGATCCTCAGGCGTCCCTTGAGCCCGGAAGGATAATGAATGCCCTGGCGCTGCGCCTCCCAGAGCTCCTCCACTATGATCTGCAGTTCATCCTGATCCATCCAGTCCCCTGTGAATCATATCCTGTAAAGATTGCGCCCCATTCAGTCCCCGTCTTGCTCCTGTGATTCCTCCCCTGCCTCCTCCCGGGCCGCAGCGGCAATGGTTATCCGGCGGCGGGCATCGGCGGTCTTCCGCTCCTCTTCCAGCAACTCGCGGATATAGGGCTTCAGCAGGTTCACCACGTCCTGGCCCAGCTCGGTCAGGGTGAATCCGCGTCCTGAGCAGCCCGGACACTGGCCGTGGTAGTTTATCTGGTTCACGCCCATCACCGAGAACCCGGGGTTGTAGCCTGAGCCCTTGCAACGGGAGCAGGTGGTCTTCAAATCCGTGATAACCATGGCCAGCCCAATCCCCCCGATACGTTTTCAGTCGCCGGTGCTGCCAAAGCCCCCGGCCCCCCGGTGGGTATCCTCCAGGGATTCCACCTGTTCCACCAGCACGGTTTCCAGCCGGCGCACCAGGAGCTGCGCTATTCTCTTTCCCACCAGTGAGCGGGCGGCGGAAAGCCCGCCGTCCCCGTTCTCACCCAGATAGCGCAGCACCACCATGATTCTTCCCCGGTATGCCGGATCAATGACCCCCACCGAGTTGCCCTGGAAGAAATCCGACTTGACGATGGAGGAGCGGGGCACCACCTCGCAGTAGTAACCATCCTCCGGGGCCACCGAAACCCCGGTGTCGAACGCGAAGACCCCCCGGCGCTGTTCAGTGACATCCATTGCGCACAGGTCCAGCCCCGCATCATCATGATGGGCCCTGGAAGGGGAGGACATCCCCGGATAATGGCATTGTATTTTCAGTTTCATCTTCCGGCATCCTTCCGTGGAAATGCTTTCACCGGAACGGACAGCCCGAAACCGGTGGATATCTAAATCAATACCACACAGGGCCTTTTGAGCAACGCCGAGTTGATGAATATTGCACGCCCGGGCTCGTGGGCCTTTTCCAGCCACCATCGCAGAACGGCCCGAAAAGCCAAATTTCACGGCTCCAGCAGGGGCAGCAGCTCTCCCAGCATCCAAAACGAGCCGGCCGCCACCAGGGGCCGCGCGGGGTGTTCCAGGCAGGCGGCCAGAACCGCCCCCACATCGGGGGCCACCTCCACCGGCGGCAGCAAGTCCCCCCCCGGCAGTCCGCGAATATACTCCCGCAGTTTTTCCACCGGTGGAGAGCGCGGGTTGGAGGGCTCTGTGGTGAACAGGCGGGCCGCCCCGGCCAGCAGCCTGGACAGCGGTTCGCGCAGTTCGTCCACCAGCTTGTCCGATTGCAGCCGCAACAGGATCGCCGGGCTGCCGAGTCCCCACAGGGCCAGCTGCGCCACCAGGGCCTCCACGGCCTCCGGGTTGTGTCCCCCATCCAGCACCAGCCAGTCCAGACGGGCTCCCGGACGCCCCCGCACGGCAACATTGCGCCGCAGTTCCAGCCGCCCCGGCAGGGTCACCGCCAGGGCGTTACGCACCCAGCGGGCAACCTGCTCCCGGTCCAGGGCGGGGCGCCCCAGGGCCTCCCGGACAGCCGTGAGGGCGTTGGCGGCGCAGGCCAGCCGGGGGGCCGTCAGCGGCGGGGCCTCCTCCGGCAGTTCCAGCTCCAGTGGCGGTTCGCCCCGCCAGCGCACCCTGATCCGCCGGGGGGCCTTAGGAGCCCGGGGGCCATCCGGCGGCAGGGGTTCGAGCCCGGCTTCCCCCGCCTCCACCAGCGGACATCCCAGCCGCCGGGCCTCCTGGCGTATCAGCCCTGCCACCAGGGGGGACTGCTCCGCCATCACCACGGAAACCCCCGGACGCAGTATCCCCAGCTTTTCCCACGTTATTTCCTCCAGGGTCCGCCCCAGCACATGCAGGTGGTCCATGCCGATCCGGGTCAGCAGGGCCAGTTTTTTCCCGGTGACGTTGGTGGCGTCGGCCCTTCCCCCCAGGCCCGTTTCCAGCACGGCCCAGTCCACCCCCTGCAGGCTGAAGGCCTTCAGGGCCATGGCCGTCAACAGGTCGAAATAGGAATACCGCGGGGTCTCCGGCAGGTTCTCCGCCGCATCCAGCGTCATGTGCCCCGCCCGGGCGAACAGCGCCGGTTCAATAAGCCCGCCGTTAAGCGATATGCGCTCCCGGATATCCACCACATGGGGCGAGCAGTAAAGCCCGGTCCGGCAGCCGGAAAGACTCAGCAGGGATTCCGTCATGGCCGCCGAAAGGCCCTTTCCGTTGGTGCCAGCCACATGAATGATTGCATAATCGCGCTCCGGCGAGCCCAGGGCTTCCATCAGCCGGAGCACAGGGCGGAGTTTTTCGTCGCTCCGGGGCCGGGCCACCGGTTCCTGAAGTTCGTATTTTTTCAGCCTCCCCAGCAGCGCTGGATAATCATCCATGGTCTTGCCTGTCCCGGGATATTTTCCCCTTTCCCCATGCTTTGAATTTGCATCAGACTACCATTTTTTTTTCTGCATTTTATCCATCAAGACTTCACATTCAAGATTTATCATCAGAACAAACAGATGCGTAAACACTGCCCGAAGCGGGAGTGGGGCTGCCGGGTCATCGGGCGTGGGTTGGATAAAGGACACAATAGGTTATACTAATAAAAAGAAATTATGTTTACACTGCAAGCACCACTGAGAACAACTCAACCACGCGCTTTTGAACAGAGAGAACTTCCTCAGACCATGAACCTGACCAGGAAAGGCTGGTTTGCCAAATATGTGGGGATTCGGAGTCAGATTCCCTTCCCCCGGCGTCTGGCCACCACGGGAATGAAGGTGGTGGAACAGACCGGCGTCCACAACGAGATCGACGAGGCGATCTACTATTTCCTGGCGCCCACCGGTCTCATGCACGGCTTTCCCGTCACCCCCCCCTTTCCCCAGGAGGCCTACCGGGAATACTGGCCCAAGGGAGACTATTCCCGCATTCATCTGATCTTTCTGGAGTCGCTCTTTGCCTGCATGGTGGCGGACAGGCACTATCTGCTCAAGGGCCTTTCCGACGAAACGGACCGTTTTTCCCCCACGGCGGAGATCATGCAGGAATACTTCCTGAAAGGGCCGACCTTCGAGGGGGGGCGCCGCTGGAAATACTTCTTCACCCTGCTGCCCTGGACCAAAAAGGACGAGTTCCATTCCATCGAGCGGATCATCGGCCAGCGCGTGGGACAGACCAGCGATTTTTTCAAACTTCCCGGATACTACTACAACAGCTTCCTGCTGCTGGACCTGTACCACTGCATCCTGTGGCAACGGCGGCTGCTGATGGACCCGGCGGGGAGGATGGAACAGCTGCATGAGTTGGGAGACGAGCAGACAAGACAGCGCGAGCTGTTGCTGAAGCTGCTGATCCTGGCCGCCGAATCCGACGGACTGATGGGCCCACGGGAGAAAAAGGTGGTCAAATGGTTCTTCCGTTCCTCCGGGCTGCCCGGCAGCAGGAAAAAGGCCATCTGGAACCTGATCGGCAAGGGTGTGACCCTGGATGATATCGAGTTTACCGATATGCCCTGGCTGATCCGGCGTTTCTTCCTGGATGCGGTTTTGATGATGCTTATCGTCGAACGGGGAATCATCAAGAAGGAGTTTGAATTTGCCGAGGAACTGGTCAGGAAACTCAATCTGTGGGAAGGGGAACTGGCCCAGAGCAAGGCGGGCATCGAGCTGTTCTTCTTCAACCATCAGGACAAGCTGAGGGTGATCTCAAAGCGCTCCCTGATCGGCAACATCTCGGAAAGCCTGAAAGAGGGAGCAACCATTGCCGTCCGGGACAACCTCAACAGCATTGTAAAGGAAATCCAGGAAACCAGGGAACTGTACAACCTGCTCATCAAGTCCACCCATGAGGACCTCACCGTCGAGGAGCGGGAAAAGGTGAAGGCGCAATTGATGGACATTGTGAAGAGCATTCCCGCGCTGGCCATCTTTGCCCTGCCCGGCGGGGGGCTCATCATGCCGGTGATTCTGAAGCTGCTGCCCTACAAGATCCTGCCCACGGCCTTCCGGGAGTGATTCCCGAATCCGGCCGCTATTGATCCTCATCGCTGGAGGGGGTGTCCTGAGTGGGAATGGCGTATGTGCCCTCCGCCCAGTTGGCCTGGTCCATGGTGTGGCAGCGCTCCGAGCAAAACGGGCGCAGGGGATTGCCCGCATAGGAGGTCCACTTCCGGCAGATGGGACAGCGCACCCGTTCGGGCAGCCCTTTTTCCGGTCCGCTGCCGGCGTGTTTACCGTCTGGCTGGCTCCCCTTTGTCCCCCGGGGCGGCTGATCCTGTTTTCTGGCCATGGTGTTATTTCCTCCCGCCCTTCTTTCTCATGATTCCCTTTTCGCCGCCGGGCGGCCCCGCCGGGCGCCGGTTTCGGAGCCCCGCTTTATGCCCAGAGCCCGCATCTTGGTGCGCAGGGTGTTGCGATTGATGCCCAGCACCCGGGCGGTGCGCAGCTGGTTCCATCCTGTCTCCAGCAGCACCTGCCGTATCAGGGGGCGCTCCATGTGCCGGCCCACCTGCTCAAGCAGCCCACTGGTTCCCTCCTCATCGGGCTCCGCGCAGGCCTTGCGGATGGCCGGCTTCCAGAGCCTCAGCACTGCGGCCTCGAAATCCTCCCCCACATCGGGGACAAAACCCTCTCCGGCAATGTTGCGGGGGAGGTCCCTGATGTCGATCACCCGGCCATGGACGGTGATCAGCAGGCTCTTGATGACGTTTTCCAGCTCGCGCACGTTGCCGGGCCAGTCGTATTCCTCCAGCAGCCGCCCGGCCGCCTCGGTCAGCACGGGCAGGGGCAGTTCCAGCTTTTTCCCGGTCAGCGCCAGAAAATGCCGGGCCAGCACCAGGATGTCCTCGCGGCGCTCGCGCAGCGGGGGAACATTGATGGTAAAGGCGTTCACGCGGTAGAACAGGTCGGCCCGGAACCGC
>JAOUPZ010000141.1 GCA_029879595.1 Deltaproteobacteria bacterium
CCATCTGAACTTATTAAAAAATCCAGGAGCGGCAACATGATCGAATGCTACGGTTCATCCCAACTCAATCCTCTGTATGTGGCCGACGATGCGCGGCGCAACCAACTGCTGCAAGAGGCTGCCGGCCTGCCCTCGGTGGTGATTTCTTCGGCGGCGGCGGGCAACGCGGTCATGCTGGCCGCCGGGTATTTCAACCCCCTCACCGGCTTTATGAACCTCGCTGAGGCCCAAAGCGTTGCCGAGAAGATGGCCCTGCCCTCCGGACTGTTCTGGCCGGTACCCATTTTGAACCTCGTCCCCGGGGGTCAGGCCATCGAATCCAACGGATCGGGCCGGATCGCCCTGCTTGATCCCAACGTGGAGGGCAACCCGGTGCTGGCTATCCAGACCGTTACGGCCATTGAGAAGATTTCCCAGGAACAAAAGGAGGCCATCGCCAGGCATGTTTACGGCACCAACGACGGCCAACACCCGGGGGTGGCGACCTTCATGGGCGCGGGAGACACCATCATCTCCGGACCCATCGAAGTGCTCAACTACTCCTATTTCAGCACCGAGTTCCCCGGCACCTTCCGCACCGCGACCCAGATCCGGGAGATGATCGCGAAAAACAACTGGAACAAGGTGGTGGCCTTTCAGACCCGCAACCCCATGCACCTGGCTCACGAGCAGCTCTGCCGCATAGCGCAAAAAACAGTGGGCGCCGACGGCATCCTGATCCACATGCTGCTGGGCAAACTCAAGCCGGGGGACATCCCGGCGGATGTGCGCGATGCGGCCATCCGCAAGATGGTCGATCTGTACTTTCCGGAAAACACCGTGCTGATAACCGGCTACGGTTTCGACATGCTTTATGCCGGGCCGCGCGAGGCCCTGTTGCACGCGGTTTTCCGTCAGAACGCCGGCGCCACCCATTTCATCATCGGGCGCGACCACGCCGGTGTGGGCGATTATTACGGCGCCTTTGACGCCCAGACCATCTTCGACCAGATTCCGCCGGATGCGCTGAAAATTGAGATCTTCAGGGGGGATCACACCGTGTGGTGCTTCAAGTGCCAGGAAGTGGTGATGATGCGCGACTGCCCCCACGGCAAGGAGGATTACCTGCTGCTCTCGGGCACCAAGGTGCGGGAGATGCTATCCCGGGGCGAGGAGCTTCCCAAGGAGTTCGCCCGGCCCGAGGTTGCCAAAATCCTGTCCGAATTCTACCAGTCCCAGGGGAAGTAAGGCCCAGGAACAAAACCACGGGAGCAAAAACGCTGCGGCGAAATCACGGCAGCAAAATCAAGGTGGTAAAGTCACTGAGGTAAAGTCACTGAGGTAAAGTCACTGAGGTAATGTCGAGGTAATGTCACTGTGACATGCTTCCTGCCACCCCCCGCCCGGAGTTGCCGGGCCGGGGGTGCCCAGGACAAAGACACCACGCCATGCAATAACGGCCCGTCATTTGAGGGCCGCCATGCCCGCCCGCCCTATTCGGCCGGGTCCTGAAACATCACCCCTTGCGATTCCATATAGGCCTGGGAGAGCTTCTTTTGTATCTTCTCCCCGGCAGCCCGGTCCTCGGCCGCCTGCTCATCCTCACCCAGCCGGCTGAACACCTCGGAACGCCCGAAGTATGCATTGGGATAGAACTGGTTCAACTCCAGCGCGCGGTTGAAGTCCTCCATGGCCTCGCTGTTCATTCCGTCCGCAAGGTATGAGGAGCCCCGGCTGAAATACACCTTCGGGTTGCTCTGGTTGAGGCTGATATAGGTGGAAAAGTCCTCCCGGGCCTTCTCCTGCTCGTTCTTCTTCAGGTAGGTCGCGCCCCTGGTGAAGTACGCCAGTTCGTTCCGGGGATCCTCCTTGAGCACATTGCTCAGCAGTTCGATCGCCTCGTCGTATTCTTCCCTGATCAGCGCCACCTTGGCCTTGTCCAGGGCTTCTGCCATGGTTATTTCTTCATTTGTCATTGTATGAGTCTCGATGTTTTTCAGAAAACGTTCCGGCAGGCCGGAGTTGATACCCTTTCGGGTGACAGGGCCGGCTTTTTACCCCTTATCCCGTCCGTTGAGCCACCTGTTCAGTATTGCAGAAATTTTCCTCCCCTCCACCCGTTTTTATTGGTGATTTAGTCACATACACAAACTTGCCCATTATTGCTATTGTACAGACACTTGCAGACGACCAATCAAGGGTCTTTTTAAGCCCAGCGGGACGGGTAGCAACCGCAACACGCCCCAGGAGGCCCACCAACCAAACCGAGCCGGAGGATACAACAAATGCCAAGTTACGTAATCGCGGAAAAATGTGACGGTTGCAAGGGACAGGACAAAACAGCCTGCATGTATATCTGTCCCCACAACCTCATGGCGCTGAACAAGGACATCATGAAGGGCTACAACCAGGAGCCCGAACAGTGCTGGGAGTGCTACAACTGCGTCAAGATCTGCCCCCAGCAGGCCATCGAGGTACGCTGCTACGCCGACTTTGCCCCGCTGGGCGGCTCGGTTATCCCCATGAGGGGCAGTGACTCCATCATGTGGACGGTCAAGTTCCGCAACGGAAACATCAAGCGCTTCAAGTTCCCCATCAGGACCACCCCTGAGGGCGGCATCGACATCTACTCCGATGGCAAGACCGCCGACATCGCCAATATCAGGAAGCAGGGACTGTACTCACAGATAGCCGAAGGAAAGGACTGGCCGATGCCCCAGGGATAAGTCACCCGGGAGGGGGTTGCCTGGTGACGTTGAAACTTTAACTGAACGAATACTTTCGGAACAAACACAAGGAAACTGAAATATGGAACCCAAAGTTAATGAATTCAAACACTGCCCGAAGCCGGAAATCGTGGTGCATGAAACCGATCTGCTGCTGATCGGCGGGGGCATGGCCTCCTGCGGGGCAGCCTTTGAGGCCGACCGCTGGGGCACCTCCCAGGGACTGCGGATCACCATGGTGGACAAGGCCGCCACAGACCGCAGCGGCGCGGTTGCCATGGGGCTTTCCGCCATCAACACCTACCTGGGCGAAAACTCCGCTGACGACTATGTGCGCTATGTGCGCCAGGACCTGATGGGCATCATCCGCGAGGACCTGGTGTTCGACCTGGGCCGCCAGGTGGACGACTCTGTGCACTACTTCGAGGACTGGGGCCTGCCCGTCTGGAAAACCAACGAAGAGGGAAAATCCCTGGACGGACATCAGTCCCGCGACATCCCCTCCCTGCGTGACGGCGGAAAGCCGGTGCGCTCGGGCCGCTGGCAGATCATGATCAACGGAGAGTCCTACAAGGTGCTGGTGGCCGAGGCCGCCAAAAAGGCCCTGGAGAACAACCGCAAGGCCACCGGAGTGGATCAGAACCTGTTCGAGCGCGTGTTCGTGGTCAAGATGCTCAACGACGCCAACGACCCCAAGCGGGTGGCCGGCGCGGTGGGTTTCAGCCTGCGTGAGCACAAGATTTACGTCTTCAAGTTCAAAACCGCCCTGCTGGGAACCGGTGGTGCCGTGAACGTGTTCCGGCCCCGTTCAACCGCAGAGGGCATGGGTCGGGCCTGGTTCCCGGTGTGGAACGCCGGCTCCAACTACGCCATGGCCGCCGAGGCCGGCGCAGAGCTGACCATGATGGAAAACCGGTTCGTCCCGGCCCGCTTCAAGGACGGCTACGGCCCGGTGGGTGCCTGGTTCCTGCTGTTCAAGGCCAAGGCCACCAACGCCCTGGGCGAGGACTACTGCCAGACCAACCTGGAAGCCGCCCGCAAGCACTACGGAAAATATGTGGACGCCATCGGAACCTGCATGCGCAACCACATGATGATGATGGACATGAAGGACGGCAAGGGCCCCATCAAGATTCACACCGACGTGGCCATGCAGAAACTCGCCGAGACCATGACCCCCAAGGAAATCAAGCACCTGGAGTCAGAGGCCTGGGAAGACTTCCTGGATATGACCATCGCCCAGGCGGGCGTCTGGGCCGCCAACAACATGGAGCCCGAGAAGGTGCCCAGCGAACTGATGCCCTCCGAGCCCTACCTGCTGGGTTCACATGCCGGCTGCGCGGGCATCTGGACAAGCGGTCCTGGTGATATCGGCCCCGCCGAGTATGCCTGGGGTTATAACCGCATGACCACGATCAACGGTCTGTTCTCCGCCGGTGACGGCGTGGGCGCCTCCGGCCATAAGTTCTCCTCCGGCTCACACGCCGAGGGACGCATCGCCGGCAAGAACATGGTGGCCTTTGTGCTGGACCACAAGGACAACGTCCCCAACTTCAGCGAGGATCCGGAGGAACTGGCCAAGGAAATCTACCTGCCCATGGAAACCTACGCCAAGTACAGCGGGTACACCACCGACCCCAACATCAACCCGCACTACATCCGCCCCAAGATGCTCCAGCAGCGTCTGCAAAAGGTGATGGACGAGTACGTTGGCGGGGTCGCCACCTGGTACATGACCAGCAAGACCATGCTGGAGGAAGGATTCAAGTACCTGGATCTGGTGAAGGAAGACGCCCAGCACATGGCCGCACAGGACCTGCACGAACTGCTGCGGGCCTGGGAAAACTACCACCGCATCATCGCGGCGGAAGCCCATGCCAGGCACATCCACTTCCGCGAGGAAACGCGGTATCCCGGTTATTATTACAGGGGAGATTATCTGCCCATTGACGATGAAAACTGGAAGTGCTTCGTCAACTCCACCTATGATAAGAAGACCGGACAGTGGGACGTGTTCAAGAGGGACTACCATCAGCTCATTCCCTGATGCAGTCCCGGTCGTGAAATAACCCCGGGCGGGAAGGGCCGGCATCCGCCGGCCCGCCTTCCCCTCGGGGGGCAGCAAAAATACCCCCCAGTTACTAAACTTAAATGACTACAGGGACCCCAGGCGAAGAGCACCGATGACAGAAAACAACAAAAACATACTGGTCGTGGGCGGGGGCATCAGCGGCGTTTCAGTGGCGCTTGAAGCCGCGGAAACCGGATACGATGTGATCCTGGTGGAGAAGAACCCCACCCTGGGCGGAATGGTCGCAGGGTTCCATCAGTACTTCCCCAAGCTGTGCCCACCCACCTGCGGACTGGAGATAAACTACCGTCGGCTGAGAGCCAACCCGCGGGTTAGGGTCCTCACTTCCACCGAGGTGCAGAGCCTGGAAGGCCAGGCTGGCAGCTACCAGGTGAGCCTGAAGAAGGCCCCCGCCTATGTGGATGAGCGCTGCGTGATCTGCGACAAGTGCACCGCCGCCTGCCCGGTGGAGATTCCCAGCGGGCGGAACTACGGCATGTCCAGCACCAAGGCCATCCACCTGCCCGGCAAAATGGCCTACCCGCCCCGGTATGTGATCCACCGGGAGGCTTGCCCGCCTGATTGCAAGGAATGCCTGAATGCCTGCACCTACAACGCCATCGACCTGAACGCCCAGGCCGGCGAGGAAACCGTGCAGGTATCATCCGTGGTTTTTGCCACGGGCTGGAAACCCTACGACGCCACCCGGCTGGAACTGTATTCCATCAACAAGCAGCAGGACGTGATTACCAACGTGATGATGGAGCGTCTGGCCGCCGCCGACGGCCCCACCCAGGGCAAACTGCTCCGGCCATCGGACGGCTCAGAGGTACAAAGCGTGGCCTTCGTGCAGTGCGCGGGCAGCCGGGACGAGAACCATCTGCCCTATTGCTCGGCGGTATGCTGCCTGGCCTCTTTAAAGCAGGCCCGCTATGTGCGCGAGGCCAACCCCCAGGCCCAGGTGCATATCTTCTATATCGACATCCGCACCCCCGGCAAGTACGAAACCTTCTACTCGGCGACCCGCGCGGATGAGAACATCCACTTCATCAAGGGCAAGGTGGCCGGGCTTCAGAACACCCCGGAAGGAAAGGTGCGCGTTGAGGCCGAGGACATCCTGGGCGGCAGCAAGATCACCCGCGATGTAGACCTGGTGGTGCTGGCCACGGGCATGCAACCCAACGGAGTGGAACCTTCACTGGCCGCCGGGCTGGTGGGACTGGATGAAAACGGATTCATCGCCGCCAACCTGCAAAAACCTGGCATCTATTCGGCCGGCGTGGCCAAGAATCCCCTGGACGTCAACTCATCCATCCAGGACTCCACCGGAACCGCCCTCAAGGCCATTCAAACAGTTGTACAAACCACAGCGGAAAGCCGATGACGACGGAAAACAAGACAGGCGTATATGTATGCGAAGGCTGTGAGATCGGCCAGGCGGTAAAGGTTGAGGGGCTGCTTGAGGTAGCCACCAAGGAGCACCGGGTGCCGGTGTGCAAGTCGCACCCCATGCTCTGCGGAGAACAGGGCGTCTCCCTGCTCAAAAACGACATCGCCAACGAGGGCGTGAACAGGATGATTATCGCCGCCTGCTCCCCCCGGTATCACAAGGAAAAATTCGATTTCGGCCCTGAGGTGGTAACGGCCCGGGTTCCCCTGCGGGAATATGTGGCCTGGACCCAGCCCCACGGCGAAGAGGACACCCAGATGGCCGCCGCGGATTATATCCGCATGTACGCCGCCAGCATATCCAAGCTCAAGCCCCCCGAGCCCTTCAAACAGGACACGAACCGGACGGTGCTGGTGATCGGCGGCGGGATATCCGGCATGACCTCCGCACTGGAGACGGCCCGCGCCGGCTACCAGGTGGTTCTGCTGGAAAAGGAAAGCCGCCTGGGAGGCTTCGGCAACAGGCTTCACCTGAGGGTGCCCACTTCCCCCCCCTACACCCAGCCGGAAAAAAACAATCTGGAGGAGACCGTGCAGCGGGTGCAGGAGCACCCTGGCATCAAGGTGATGCTGTCCAGCCGGGTCACCTCCATCTCCGGCCAACCCGGAGAATTCCAGGTCAAGGTGGAAAACAGCGGCCAGGCAGAGGAGTTCAAGGCCGGCTCCATCGTGCTGGCCACCGGTGGCCGGCCCTACGACAAAACCAAGCTGCCCCACCTGGGGGCGGGACTGGACAATGTCATCACCTCGGTGGAGTTCGAGGAGATGGCCGCCAACGGTGGTGTGCGCACCAAGGACGGGAAAACCCCCGCTTCGGTGGCCTTCATCCAGTGCGCGGGCAGCCGCGACCCGGAGCACCTGCCCTACTGTTCGACGTTTTGCTGCACCACCAGCCTGAAGCAGGCGGCCTATCTGAGGAGCCAGGACACCGGCACCAAGGCCTATATCATCTACAGGGACATGATCACTCCGGGCCGGTATGAGAACTTCTACCGCGAACAACAGGCCGATCCGGGGATATTCCTGACCAAGGGTGATGTCTCCGCGGTCAAGGCCGACGATGGACAGGGCCTGCACCTGGAGGTGGACAACACCCTTTTGGGAGAAAAAATCGACATCCAGGCCGACCTGGTCGTGCTGGCGGTGGGCGTGGAGCCCTCCACCAAGGATGATCCCATCCTCAACCTGCAATATCGCCAGGGGCCGGCCCTGCCGGATCTCAAGTACGGGTTCCCGGATTCGCATTTCATCTGCTTCCCCTACGAGACCCGCCGCACGGGCATCTACGCCGCCGGAACGGTGCGCCAGCCCATGGACATGAACTTCGCCGAAAGCGACGCCGGTGGAGCGGCCCTGAAGTCCATCCAGTCCCTGGAACTTACCAGCCAGGGCAAGGCTGTCCACCCCAGGGTGGGGGACACGACCTACC
>JAOUPZ010000142.1 GCA_029879595.1 Deltaproteobacteria bacterium
GAATACAAGATGCAACGCCTAGTCAGGGGCAAGAGCTCGCAGGAGGTGGCCGCAAGGGTGGTCAAGCAGCCCTCCGAGGGCGCTCTGCTCAACAGGCTTACGGACTTTCTGTCAAAACCGGGAAAAAAGAAGACCGGATCACAACAGCAACAGCAGCAGTCCCGGTGATATGCCGGGCTGCCTTCTTTCAGGAACCGGCCTGGCCGTCAGGTGCGGGCGCCGAAAGCAAAACCCAACGAGGGACATGATGCTGAGATTGTGCAAAACAACACGGAAGATGACACGGATGTTTAGAACCATGCCGGTGCTGGCCCTGCTGCTGCTGCTTGTGGGGCCGCAACTGGCCCAGGCGATCCGGGTGAAGGATATTGCCTATCTCAGGGGAGCCCGGGAAAACCGGCTGATAGGATACGGCCTGGTGGTCGGTCTTGACGGCACCGGAGACTCTCCGGATAGCCTGCTGGCCCGCAAACCGCTCCAGAACGCCCTGGAACGCATGGGAATCAACATCAATCCCAAGGAAATGAAGGGCCGCAGCATCGCCGGCGTGCTTGTCACCGCCACCATGACCCCCTTCGCCAAGGCGGGCAGCCACCTGGATGTGGTGGTGGACTCCCTGGGAGACTCCACCAGCCTGAGGGGAGGCACCCTGATGCTGACCATGCTCAACGGCCCCAACCAGGTGGTATACGCCACGGCTCAGGGGCCCATCACCGGCATTCCCAAGGGCATCGAAAGGGCTCTGCCCGGCCAGGACGCGGCCGTGCTGGCCGAGGAGGCCCAGCAGAACTCCTACAAGGTCAATCCCCGCTCCTCCCTGGTGCCCACCAAGGGCCGTGTGGTGGGTGGAGCCCTGGTGGAACGTGAGATAAACCTGAACCTGAACACCCGGGCCCGTATATACATAAATCTAAAGCACAGCGATTTCACCACGGCCTTTCGGCTGGCCAAGATGATCAACCGCGAACTGGGTGACGGCTCGGCCCGCGCCAAGGACGCCGGGGCCGTCGAGGTTTCCATCCCGGACAGCTATCTGGGGCAGACCGTGGAGCTGATCTCCAAGATCGAGAACCTGGAAATCACGCCTGACGCGGTGGCCAAGGTGGTGGTGGATGAACGCAACGGAACAATCGTCATGGGCAAGGATGTGAGGATCTCCCCCATCGCCATTTCCCACGGCAGCATGAGCATTCAGATAAAGGGCCCGGCCAGCCAGCCGGCTCCAGCCCAGCCCGCCGCCCCGGGACAGGCTCCGGCCCCGGCTCCCGCCCCTACGGATACGGAAGCCACGGCCCTGGCTCTGACCGAATCGCCCACGGTGATTCTGTTCAAAGGCGAGGTGGACCTGAAGGAGGTGGTGGATGGATTGAACAAGATCGGGGCCTCGCCACAGGATTTGGTCCAAGTCTTGAAGATAATAAAGACATCCGGTGCATTACACGCCGATCTGGAAATCAGGTAAGGAGCCTCCATGAGAGCTGAAATACTTCCGGCAATGGTCTCCGCAAGGCCAGCAAAAAACCTGGATTCGCTCAAGGAGCGGGTCCGCGGTGAGACCGACAGGGGAAAACTCAAAGAGGCGGCCCAGGAGTTTGAAGCCCTCATGCTGGAGCAGATGGTCAAGGAAATGCGGAAAAACGTACATAAATCAGACCTGTTCGGCGAAAACTCCGGTGAGGAGATTTTTCAGGAAATGCTGGACGGCGAGTATGTCCGCATCATGGTGCAGCGCGGCGGAATAGGCCTGGCGGAGCTCATGGTTAAACAGTTCCAGGGCGCGGAAAAGAAATGATCCGGGGAGCGATCCCGGAAACGGCTGGAAAAACATGGTGAAAGCCAATGGTTTTATTAAAGTTTCTTAAAACAGGACCGATGGGTATATCAGGTGGGTATGAACCGAACCCTGGGGTTTGGTATGCAGCCCACCGTAAACTCCCATTACGGGCCTAATCTGGGCACCCCTGGCGGTCATGGATGACCGGCCCCGGAAACAGCCGGGGTGGCTGCCCTGTACCTTGGAGAGAAACCGGAGAACAGCAAATGAAAATCACGGGACACAAGCCAACGCAGGCTCCCGAACTGAACAGCGGCAAAGCGCGTGATGCCCAGCGTGGTGAAGGCCAGAGCCGTTCCGGCGAAGCCCGGGATTCAGCTTCCACCGTGCGCAAGGATAAGACCTTGATAACGCATCGTATTCGCGAAGCCGTTGATTCAACGCCAGATGTCAGGGCCGACCGCGTGGCCGAACTGCGCAAGCAGATCGCCAGCGGAGAATACCGGATTGATCCGGACAGGCTGGCCGAAAACATGCTGCGCGAATCCTTGCGAGAGGATATCGAATAATTCCCCGTCTGCGGGGTTGCCCTGAGGCACCTCCGCCGCCAAGGCGCACCATTGTGCGCCGGGAATAACAATCCCCCGACCGGGAGCAGCAGGTCCGGGTGGGGGGCGAAGCAACGATCCGTGTGGCAGTGCGCCGAAAAATCCCCTGTTCAGCAGGGGCGACCGGTTTCACGCGGGATTTTTAACTGATGCGGGAAAAACGACAGGACGGATTTGCCGGCTGGTGGGCAAAATTTTCACCACGGGGCCCCTGGGGCCACTCCCGGCCATCGGTAAAACGCAAATCCACCGGATAAAGAACGCGGAAAATATTTGAGATTCACAAGCATCACTCAACCAAACCAGGCCGGAAAGGCACGGTGATACGGGGCCAGGAAATGAGCGTCAGCAGCGAAAAAAACATGGGCAGCAGGCCGGCTGAGGAATTGCTGGGTGAACTCACAGATATCCTGAGCCAGGAACTGGCTCTGCACAACGGATTGAGGGATGAACTGCTGGTTGAGCTGGAACAGGAAGGCCGGCTCAAGGGAAGGGAAATGCTGTTGTTGCAGCAGCGCAAGTATAACTGGATCGGCCGCATTGAAGCCATCGAGGAGCGGCGCATCCACAAGGTGGCCGAACTGGCGCGCAGCTGGTCCGAGTCCGCCGACAACCTGACGCTGAAGCGGATAATTTCCCGGGTCGAGCCGGATATGGCGGCCCAGCTGGACTCCTGTCACAACGGGCTGCTGGCCCTGGTGGAGGAGGTGCGGCGGCTGGCCCGTGAAACCGGGGCCAATGCCCAGGCCCGGCTGAAGGCCGTGGAGGCCACCCTGAGCGTGATCGGCGAGGCCGCCAGGATGCACCCCACATATTCCGGTGCGGGGCGCCTGCAGCAGCAAAAGCCGAGCTTCAAGACCACTTCGGCCTGAGCCTTATCCGGCGGAGCGCCCCAATGGGGGGCGCCCGGAGACACTTTTTTAGGAAACGAAACCATGAGCGGCTCACTTTTTTCCCAACTTGATCTGGGCAAGCGGTCATTGATGGCCCAGCAGGCCGGGATGAATACGGCCGGCCACAACATCGCCAACATCAACAACGAAAATTTCTCCCGCCAGCGGGTGGACCTGGACCCCCAGCATGCGGTGCGCTCCAAGTTCGGCTCGGGCGTGAGCCTGAAAAGTGTGGAACGCCAGACCGACAACTTCCTCACCCAAAGAGTGATCGGGGAGCAGAGCAAGGGCGCCGGCAACGAACTGGAGGAAAACGGGCTGCGCCGTCTGGAGGCCCTGTTCGCCGAGGTGGAGGGCTACGGTCTGCGCGGTGCGCTCAACGAATTCTGGGGCGCCTGGGGCCGGCTGGCCAACAAACCGGAAGCTGAAATCTACCGCAAGGACCTCATCAACGTTTCGGAAACACTGGCCCGCCGCATCAGGGGCATGGGCACGGATTTCCACAATGTGCGGATGGAGCTTAACGGAAGGCTGGGTGAGCGCGTGGAGAAGGTGAATCAGCTGGCCAGCCAGGTGGCCAACCTGAATGCCCGCATCCAGCAGAGCGACCGCGGACGCGGAGAAGCCAACGACCTGAGGGACGAGCGCGAGGGAGCCCTGAAGGAGCTTTCCCGGATGGTGAAGATCAACTGGGTGGAAGACGACGACATGATGATCAACGTCACCGTTGGTCCGGGCTTTCCCCTGGTGCAGGGCCGCACAGCCAACCGGCTGGAGGCCTCTTTTGAAAACGAGGAGGTGGGCATTTACAACGTCAAGGGAATCGACCCCAAGGGAATCAGCCGCGACCTTACCGACCACCTGGGGGCCGGCGAGCTGGAATCCATTATCCGGATGCGGGACAAGACTTGCGTGTACTTCATCGACCG
Source organism: Deltaproteobacteria bacterium (assembly GCA_029879595.1). GTDB lineage: Bacteria > SAR324 > SAR324 > SAR324 > JACQKK01 > JAOUPZ01. Next base: position 4,205 of record JAOUPZ010000142.1, read on the forward strand.
GCTTGATGAGCTGGCATCGGAGTTCGCCTTCCAGATCAACCGGCTTCACAACTCCGGAACGGGACTGATGGCCAGCTTCGAGCGCCTGCAGAGCTCCTTCGCCCTGAAGTCGGATGCACGGGAAACCCCCCTGCCCTTCATCAAGGACGGGAATTTCAGGATGCACATGGTCAATGATGACGGAGACATTCTGGAGACCTACGAGATCGGACTGATAGCCGGGCAGGACACCCTGGAATCCGTGGTGAACAGGATCAATACCACCGTGGGTGATCCGGGCATTCTTTCTGCGGAGATCAACAGGGACGGCTCAATGACCATGCACGCCACCGGCGGCTATAACTTTGTGCTGGGCCAGGACGATACCGATTTCACGGTGGTGATGGGTTTCAACAATTTCTTCGAAACCCTCAACGGTGCCCGGGACTTCAGGATAAACGAGCACCTGCGCGAGGAGCCCAATCTTATCTCCACCGGTCAGCGGATGCTCCCCGGCGACAACTCCATCGCCCTGGAAATATCACAGCTTCAGTTCCGCCCCACCATGGAGGGGCAGGCCATCACCTTTGACGAATACTACAACGGGATGCTGGCCGAACTGGGTGTGCTCATCAACCGCAGCCAGGAGGAAACACGCAACCAGAAGCTGATCATCGACCAGTTTCAAAGACTGCGCGACGAGGTGAGCAGCGTGAACATGGATGAGGAAGTGGCCGACATGGTGCAGTACCAGCGGGGCTTTGAGGCTTCCGCCAAGTTCATCTCGGCAGTGGACGACCTGACCGAAACGGTTATCAGAATGTAAGGAGTCCCCAAACCGGGCGAGACCATATGAGAGTAACCGACCTGACAAAACAGAATGCTGTTCTGAGGAACATCAATCAGAACTCCGAGCGCCTGCAGACCCTGCAGGAGAACCTGTCCTCCGGCAAGAGGATCAACAGGCTCTCCGATGATCCCGTGGGGGCGACCCAGGTTCAGGACTACCGCACCCGGATCTCATATCTGGACATGCTCAAGCATAACATAAAGCAAAACGAGATCTGGCTGGAAACCACCGAGGCCGAGCTGGATCACGTCGCCAAGATGCTGTTGAACACCAAGACGCTGATTTTGGCCCAGGCCAACGATTCATCAGATGCCGACAGCCGTATGGTGACCGCCCAGGAGCTGCGCAATATCGAAGATGCCATGATCCGCTCCGGCAATGCCAAGATCGGCAAGGTGCACTTATTCGCCGGGAGCAAGACGCTTACTCCGCCCCTGGTAAGGAACGATGAGGTCAGCCGGGCCCGGGTGGAAAAAGAAAACCTGCCCATGGACGTCAAGTATCTGATCAACACCGACCAGTACAAGGCGGACTTCCAGGGATACTCACGGAACCCGTACCGCGTCCGCATCACCAAGGGCGGCGAGATGGGCCGAGCGCACTATGTGGTCTCCGATGACAACGGCAGCACCTGGAGCAGGGAGAAAACCCTGCTGCCCATGGTTGAGGTGGTCAACGAGTCCGGCAAGCCCTCTGACAAGGTCACCCTGCGGTTCCAGGGAGAGCTTTCGGACAAACTGGGAGACCAGATTTATTTTCATCCGGGCCTGGAGTATGTCTTTGAACCCAAGCCGACGGTGTCCTATATGGGCAATGAAGATAAACGGATGGCTCCCACGGGAGAGGGGATGCTGCAGCCGGTGAACATAACGGCCGAAGAGATATTCATGGCCAACCCGGACAAAAAAGATACCGTGAATATCTTCGGGCTCATGCACAGCCTGACCCTGGCCCTGGAGGACAACGACCGGGTGGTGCTGGAAAAACGCCTGGATGACATCGACCTGGCCTATAACCAGGTGCTCAACAAGCGGGCCGATGTGGGGTCCATCCGTAAGGAACTGAACGACCGGATGGACCAGATCCTGGACAGGGAACTGAATCACATAAAGCAGATGTCCGAGATCGAGGATCTGGATTTCCCCGCCGCCCTGACGGAAATGAACCTGGCGGATGTGCGGAACAAGGCCTCGCTGGACACCAGTTCCCGGCTCCTGCAACCGTCGCTTTTGAACTTTCTGAGATGATCTGCCGGGGCGTTTTTGCCGGTGGAATTTTTTCCAGGATAAATATGCATTTTTCCCAGGAAGGTGAGGCTGTTTGGTGTGAAATTTGATTGTCATTAACATATGAATGGTCCGGTTCAGTCTCCCCAGGGATGAGGAGGAAAGAACACAGGCGGGAGCATGGGCTTTCCGCCGCCCGCTAGACCGGGTTCGGATCGGAAGGCTGCCAGAGCAGCCGGTGCATTTACCAGAAACGCCAGGAGGCAACCATGCTGATTCTGACAAGGAAGTCAGGAGAAAGCATCACGATTGGTGATGAGATAAAGATTCAGGTGATTGAGATCAAGGGCAAGCAGGTCCGTTTGGGGATCGAAGCGCCCAAGAAATACGCCATTCACCGTGAGGAAGTCTATATACGAATCCAGGAGGAGAACAAGCGCGCGGCCTCCAAGGCCCCGCTGACGCTCAAGTCCATAGGAGACCTTTGGAAGAAGAAGACCTGAGGTCATTCCAAGGGAGGCGCAGGCAGCAAACGCGGTCGTTGGTTGAATTAATCAGCCCGGCTTCGCTTGTACAAACCATTAAAGCAGGATGATGAACATGAAAATTCAAACCACACGATTCGGCACGATCGATGTCCAGGAGGATCAGGTGATCACCCTGGTGGAGGGAATGCTCGGGTTTACGGAATGTACCCGGTTTGTCTTGATGGATGATGAAATTGGCGAGCCGTTCCAGTGGCTGCAATCGCTGGATATCCCCTCGCTGGCCTTTGTGGTCATCGATCCGTCGATTATTCTTCCCAACTATCATTTCTCGGTGAAGAAGGATCAGATCAAGCCTTTGGAAACCAAGAAGGTCGAGGAACTGCAGGTATATGTCATCGTCACCATGTCCTCGGATATTCTGGATGTGACGGTGAACCTCCAGGGCCCCCTGGTTGTGAACAAGAACACGAATGTGGGCATTCAGATCGTTCTGAACGACCCCAAGTTCAGCACCAGGCATTCGCTGTTTACCGACCAGCCGGAGACCGAGCAGGAGGTCATCGAGGCTGTGAAGAAGGAAAACAAGGTCGCATCCCAGCGCGTGGCCATCGCCGGGTAGGCGGGTCCGCCGGTCCTTCATGGGCCGCGGCCGGTATTCCGGCTACTCGTAGAGTCAGGCTTGGTTTGACTCGTGCCGCGCCTCCGCACGACCTTTCAGGGCTGTTGTAAAAGTAATCAAGGAATACTGCCGTTAGTTTGATGGGCCGGAAAGCGTTTAAGCTTCCGGCCTTTTTTTTTGCCGCTGCGCCGTTCTGCCGCCCTGCCGCTGTGCTGTCCTGCCGCTGTGCTGCAGCGCGGGTCTGCGGCACAGTAAGGGCACAGTAAGGGGCACA
>JAOUPZ010000143.1 GCA_029879595.1 Deltaproteobacteria bacterium
AGCCGGCAGGCCGCCAGTTCCCCGAGGGCCCGCTCCACCCTGGCCTCCAGGGCGCCGCTTTGCCACAACCGCAGGTATGCCGGTTCAAAATCCATGGTGCCTTTCCATCCCGCCGGGTGTAGTGCCAAAGTCGGTGGGCCGAAGTCAGTGTGCCGAAGTCAGTGTGCCGAAGTCAGTGTGCCGACTGATCCAGTTTACCGGCTGGGAAGGCCCCTGGGAATCCGCCCCGGCGCGAAGATACAATCGCAATCAATTTTCCCTGGCAATTGAAGTTGGGCCGCTCCCTGGATAAACTGAATTTATGCACTGGCATTCCGGTCCGGCTGCCCCAGACGGGCGGCCGGATAACCCGCAGCAGGGAGAGAGACTTGAACACGGATATCGGCCGCAGTCTGGAGATCCTCAGGGCAAGCCTGGATGAGTTCGTCATCGGCCATGACCCGGTGAAGGAAGCCCTCATGCTGGCCCTTATCGCCCAGGAACATATCTACATGGAGGGCGAGCCCGGCTGCGCCAAGACCCTGCTGGCCGAGGTGGCGGGAGCCACCGCCAACCTGAGATACAACTTCTGCCAGTTCCACAGGGATACCCGCCTGAGCGAACTTGTGGGAGACGTGGTGCTGGTGCGGGAGGGCCGCAGGGATCAGGAAGGCTCCGGCCGCTCCGCCGAGACCATCCGCCAGGGGCTCCGCCCCGGCGGGGTGCTAACCGCCGAACTGGTGCTGCTGGACGATATCTCACGGGCTCCCGGCGAGGCCCTGAACGTGCTGCTGCGCATACTCAACGAGCGCAGCTACCAGGACCTTGAGCTGCCTCTGCTGACCTCCATCGCCACCTCTAACCCCACCGGCGCCGGGTATTACAACGAACCCCTGGACCCGGCCAACCTGGACCGGTTCACGCTTCAGGTACGCACATCGGGGGCACTGGCCAGCTGCGACTGGGAGACGGCCCGGATCATTATTGACCGCTATGAAGGCAGCCAGCCGGACCTGCGGGGTCAGGGTGGTCCGGGAGCGGGGAAGATCGACTCCGCCCATCTGAAGGGGGCGCGCCGGGCGGCGGCGGCGGTGGTCATCCCCGAGGCTGTCATGGCGGCATATCTGAAGGTGCTGGGGCACCTGAGGAACCATTGCGGGTGCGACGAGAAGAACTCGCTGCTCACCGACCGCACCATGCTGGTCAAGGTGCCGAGAATGATCCAGGCCATGGCGCTGCTCGGCGGGCGGGACAGAGCCGAGGGCGATGACCTGCGGGTGCTGAAGCATATCCTCACCTTCCGGGTGCCGCCGGAGGTCTATGAAGACCTGGACCGGATCATCGCTGAAGCCCTGGATGAGGTGCAGGCGGAGGAGGAGGACTCCTCACGGGCCGGGCAGGACGAGGGCCTGGAGGAACAGACCCTGGATGAGGTGAGCTCCCAGGGGGCCCCGGCGGAAATGCAGAACCAGGAAAACAGCCAGGAGCTTATCGAGCAGATCATTCAGGCCCTGGAGGGGGAGGGCGAGGAGGCACAGAAGCGGCAGGCCATGCAGCAGCAGGCCCCCAGTCCGGAGGGCCAGGGCAAAAGCCAGGAGCGGGTCAGGGCCTTTCATGTGGAGAACCTGGACCTCCTGATGGAAAAGATCAGCGGCCGGCTGGAGCGCAACCTGGCCGATGCGGAGATCCATCCCGGAGGCTCACCCCGCTCATACCGGCGTATGAACACCTTTGATGAGTTCGGTGATTCTGATCCGGGGGATATCGCCATCTGGATGGACAGGATGACCCCGGTGCTTCCCCGCACCCTGCAGCGCAAGAAGAAGCATGTGGGGGGCAGGGTGGTGGTGATTCGCGATGTCAGCCAGTCCATGGAGGGGCGCTACGCCCGCTGGACATCCTCCGTGGTGACCAGGCTGGTGGAACTGGTGCGGAAAAAGCGCATGCGGATCGGCTATATAGAGTTCAACCACGCCTCGCAGAAATATTCGCACGGCGGAAGGTTTTTTACCCGGGATTATGACAGGATTATTGACAGGGCTTCCAACGTGACCTGCTCCGGGGTTACCAACTACCAGCATCCCCTGAAGGATGCCCTGGAGGAATTGCGCCGGGGGCCGGGACTCAACAGGCACATCATCTTCCTCACAGACGGGGAACCCACCCAGGGTGACTGGCTGGTGCGGGAGGAACGGAAGCTGGCCAGGGCCCTCGGGGTCAATGTGCATACGTTGTTCATAGGCAGCACCGACTGCCCGGAGATTCTGGACATTCTGTCCGAGGAAACCGACGGCAGCGCATTTCTGGCGGTTCCGGATGATTCGGGCTCGCTGGTCATGACTGAACGGAAGCCGCGCACGGCAGGTCAACACAAGGTATATCTTCGCACGCCACCCCCGGAGCCCACCAGGGGCACCTATTGAAGGTCAGCGGGGATGGTGATTTTCCACAGGCGAACACAGGAGGAAATTTTTGAGCACCATGGAAATTGAAGCCGGCGGACAGCCTGCCGGCGCAAGCGCAACCCCGGAAGAAATATCCGCCCGGTTCGAGGAACTGCGGCGGGAAATGGACCGCTTCGTGGTGGGTCACGACACCGTCAAGTCGGGCCTGCTGCTGGGGCTGATGGCTCGGGAGCACATATACATTGAGGGCCCGCCCGGTATGGCCAAGACCATGCTGGCCGAGCTGGTGAGCAAGGCCTCCAGCCTGAAGTTCTATCTGTACCAGTTTCACCGGGATACCCGCCTGTCCGAGCTGGTAGGAGACATTGTCCTGCAGCGGGAACCCCAGGGAGACAGGGGGGAGGTGATCGCCCAGTCCATCGTAAAGGGCGGGGTGCTGACCACGGAGCTTTGCGTGCTGGACGACATATCCCGCTCTCCCGGCGAAGCCCTGAACGTGCTGCTGCGCATTCTCAACGAGAGGCAGTTCCAGACAGAGAAGATTCCCCTGTTGACGGCCATCGCCACCTCCAATCCGACTCTGGACGACTATTACAACGAGCCGCTTGATCCGGCCAACCTGGACCGGTTCACCATCCAGATACGCTCCGCCGGGCTGATCCAGGAGAACCGCTGGGAGGACGTGCGCAGAGTCATCGACCTGTATTCCGATCGCCAGTTCAGCGAAGAGATCGCGCCGGTGGCCGTGATGAACAGGGAGCTTTTCGATGCCGCCTATGAGCTGCTGCATGAGGTGGAGGTGCCCGATAATATCAAGCAGACCCTGGTGAACCTGCTGAACCGCCTGGTGAACCAGTTCAAGCTGACCCCCACCAACTCACTGGTGACCGACCGCAGCTTTCTGGTCAAGGCGGTGAAGATCCTCAAGGCCCAGGCCCTGTTGAGGGGCCGGATGAAGGTGGAACCACAGGACCTTACGGCGCTTTTGTTTCTGACCACGTTTCGTGTGCCGGAGGAGATGGTGCGCAACATGCCCATCATCATCGCCGAGTTGATTGAAACGGCGGCGTGAGCCTTATGGGGGGAAGGCCGGCGCCCGGGTCGGATGCCGCACAGTGGGGCTGTGCTGTGGGGCTAAGCAGTGATGCCGCACAGTGGGACTGTGCTGTGGGGCTATGCAGTGATGCCGCACAGTGGGACTGTGCTGCGGGGACTGTACTGCGGGGCCGGCTGACCGGCCCCGGATAAAGAGTCTGAAGCAGATGCTCAGTAGCGGTAGTAGTCGGGCTTATAGGGCCCTTCCATGGGGATACCCAGATAGTCGGCCTGGGCCTGGGTGAGTTTCTCCAGTCTGGCGCCAAGCTTGTCCAGGTGCAGGCGGGCCACCTTCTCGTCCAGGATCTTGGGCAGCACATACACCTTGTTCTCGTATTTCTCGGAGTTCTGCCAAAGTTCAATCTGGGCCAGCACCTGATTGGCGAAGCTGGTGGACATCACAAAGCTGGGGTGTCCGGTGGCGCAGCCCAGGTTGACAAGCCGTCCTTCCGCCAGGATGGTGATCCGCCTTCCGTCGGGATAGACCACCTGGTCCACCTGGGGCTTGATGTTTACCTTGCGGAGGGTCTCGTCGTTGAACAGCGAGCCCACCTCGATCTCCGAATCAAAGTGCCCGATGTTGCACACGATGGACTGGTCCTTCATCTGGTCGATGTGCTCGCGCCGGATGGCCCCCACGCAGCCGGTGGCCGTGACGAATATGTCGCCCACCTTGCAGGCCTGCTCCATGGTGACCACATCGAAGCCCTCCATGGCCGCCTGGAGCGCGCAGATGGGGTCGATTTCCGTTACCATCACCCGGGCTCCCATGCCGCGGAAGGCCTGGGCGCAGCCCTTGCCCACATCGCCGTAGCCGGCGACCACGCATATCTTGCCGGAGATCATCACGTCTGTGGCGCGCTTGATGCCGTCTATCAAAGATTCCCGGATGCCGTACAGGTTGTCGAACTTGCTCTTGGTAACCGAGTCGTTCACGTTGAAGGCGGGCATCTTGAGAATGCCCTTCTCCTGCCACTGATACAGCCTGTGCACGCCGGTGGTGGTCTCCTCCGATACTCCCTTGATCCCCTCCAGCAGGTGCGGGTGTTTTTCGTGCACCACTTCCGTCAGGTCGCCGCCGTCATCCAGCAGCATGTTGGTGGGCTGGCCATCGGGCCATTTAAGAGTCTGCTCGATGCACCACCAGTATTCCTCCTCGGTTTCGCCCTTCCAGGCGTAAACGGGCACCCCGCTGGCCGCAATGGCCGCGGCGGCGTGGTCCTGGGTGGAGAAAATATTACAGGAGCTCCAGCGCACCTGCGCCCCCAGCGATGTCAGGGTTTCGATCAGCACCGCCGTCTGGATGGTCATGTGCAGGCAGCCGGTAATCCGGGCTCCGGCCAGGGGGTTCTTTCCCTTGTATTCCTCACGAAGGGCCATCAGGCCCGGCATTTCCGATTCGGCGATTTCGATTTCCTTGCGGCCCCATTCGGCCAGTTTGATATCAGCCACTTTGTAGTCGGCCATATTATAAAAACTCCCTGATAAGCGGGTTAATTGCGTGGTTCATGGATGTAAAGCAATAAGCTTAACCCATTTTTTTAATAATGTGAAAGACCGCCGGGTCTATGGCCAGGGCCGCCGAATTACAAGCGTCTCCATTTTCCCCCGGCCCTGTGGAGAGCTGAAAACGGCAATCAGCGTAAAAAGCTCCTCCCTGCAAAGCGGGAGGTGGTTGGGATGGGGGGCGTTGTGATGAGTCCGCCGGGTCGCATCAGTCCGGCAGATTGCGACGGTATTCGGTGGGAGTGAGGCCCTGCCATTTGCGAAAGATCCTGGTGAAGGAGCCGGTCTCGGAAAAACCAAGCAGCAGCGCTATGTCGGTAATGTTCAGATGCGGTTGATCAAGATACGACCGGGCCAGCTCAACGCGTGACTCAGAGAGCATATCCGTAAAGGTGATGCCCTGATCGGCCAGTTTCCGCTGCAGGGTGCGCTGGCTCATCCCCATGGAGGAGGCTACGTCCTTGATGGTCGGTGCTCCCGAAAGAAGCAGGCCCTGGATGACCTCGAAGAACTGCTGCTTCAGGGGTGAGGGCCTGGTCAGCGAGGCCAGGGCCGGCTCCAGCAGTCTTTGCAGCACCGTGTCCAGGTTGGGGTCAATTTCCGTTCTCTGGTTGGGCAGCAGGTAGTCTTTTGCGTCCAACACCAGTTCGTTGTGTAAATGACCTGTTTCCACCGGCACATTGAAAAACTGCCGGTAGGCCCTGCTCCGCTGCTCAGAGGCGTCCGATATGCGCACCTTTTGCAATTTCAGCAGGGGTCCCGCGAACAGTTGCAGCATCCCCCACCACTGGGAGAGGCCCCAGTCCACCTGATATATATCAGTGCGATAGGCGGGGTCCCGGACGGCAATCCGTACGCAGAATTCTTTTTCGGTCAGGATGTGAGCGGGGTAGACCACATCGCTGAGAATCCGGTATATGGTCTCGGCGCGCCGGCCCGCCTGGGGGATGTCGGGGGCGTTTAAGTAGTAGTACCAGGTTATATTGTCCTGCGAGAGGTCTTCCGGCTCCAGGGGCCGCAACCAGAAGGATTCGTCGCCGCTTCTTCTGGCCACCCCGGCCAGCAGGCGCTGATGCTCTTCGACAGACACCCGCCCGTCCGGCTCCCCCATCATGGCCGGATCAATCCCCGCGCCAACCCAGAGCTCCAGGGCGGGCAGGCCGGCTCTGGAGGCGGTTTTCAACGCATACAGAGACAACAGTACGGATATTGTGAAATTCCGCTGCATTGCGAAAAAAATCCTTTCGTTCCCAAATCCGGGACTTGCTTTAAACCTTGGCCAAACAGGTAAAATTAAATCCCTAAATGAAACCCCTGACCCTGAAAATCAAACCATACAATACAGATTATCCTCTTTAATGTCAAAGCTCCCTTCCCTGGGCATATGGTCGTTCAAAACCATTTGAGCAGGCGCAGCAGGAGGATTTCCAGGGAAAAGAAGACCAGAATTCCCGCGGTGACAATGGGGAAGGCCCAGGGGTGATCGGCACCGGGTATGCCCCCCACGTTGATACCCAGCAGCCCGGTTATCACCGAAAGGGGCAGCAGCAGGGTGGAGAGTATGGTGAGCACATAGATCGTGCGGTTCATCTGCCGGTCCAGCCGGTTCTGCACCTCGTCACGCAGGATCCACATTCTCTCGCGGGCTTCGTTGAGGGTATCCACCAGCAACTGGGTGGAATCGGCTATTTCCCGCAGCTTTATCTTTTCCTGCTCTTTCAGCCAGGGGATATGCAGGTTGTTGAACTCCTTGAATATGAGGGATTGCGGGACGATGTAGCGCTGAAAGGCGGAAATTTTCCGGCGTGTTTCGGCGAAGTTTTCCAGGGGGTCGGGTTGTTCGGTGTCCTCGAATATTTCCTCGAAATCGTCAATGACCTCGCGAATACTGAAGATGATCGGGATCAACCGGTCCACCATCCTTTCCGCGATGAACACCAGCAGTTCCCCCTCGCTTGTCGGTCCTTCGATATTGCTGTCCAGGGCCGTCTGGAGGTCTCCGACGGACATCAGGGGAAACTTGGAGGTGGTGATGATCCGCCCCCGCTGGCAGAAGATGCGGATGGAGATCAGTTCCTCCGGGCTCAGGTCTGTATTAATGTTCACGCCCCTGAGATTGACCAGCACGTTTTCGCCGAACATGGTGAGGCGGGGGCGGGTTTCATCGGCCAGCATGGCCTCGCACACCACCTCGTCCAGCCCGCTTTCATTGTTTATCCAGTCCTGGGCGCTGGAGGTGGTGCGGTCCAGATGGACCCACAGCACGCCCTGGTCTATTTGCCATGTTCTGATTTGTGGCCAATCCAGGCTGGTGGCCCCGCCCTTGCCGTCCAGCAGACGGGCCAGCACGGTTTTCTGTTCCCCTTGTTCCGGGGCTTTTTGTTGTGGAGCGGTCATTATCCTCTTGTGTTTTGAAAAGCCCTGATCTCCCGCTGAGCATAACAATGCCGGGGCCGGGAGATAAAGCAGGAAAACAAAAGGACCGTTAAAAAACGGTGCAACGCCTGAATTCAACCGGCTGCGGCCAGAAACTCCAGGGGCGGAGCGAAGAAGGAGGCGCCGGTC
>JAOUPZ010000144.1 GCA_029879595.1 Deltaproteobacteria bacterium
CTCCCTTTGCAGGTGCTCCAGGATGTGATTGTGCCCCGAGAGGTGGAAGTCCGCCCGCCCGGCCAGCCGGGCCTCCCAGTAGGCCCCCAGGGCCCAGGACAGGTCCCCGTGTCCGCCGGTGCTGTAAGGGGAGTGGTGGGCCAGCACGAACCTCCAGGGGGAGCCGTCTGACCGGTCGCCCTCCAGCTCATCCAGGCGGTGGGCCAGCCCTCCCATGTCCAGGTGATCGCAGTTGCTGTTGCGGGCGAAAAACCGCGCCGGACCGGCCTTGAACTCGTAACGGAAGTCCGGCATGCGCCAGGTGGCGCTGTGCCCGGAATAAAGCACCTGGGCCGCCGCATCGCCCCGGATATCGTGGTTGCCCAGAATGGTCAGCACCGGTATGCCCAGGGAGCCGTACATGTCCTCGTACATCCTGCCGAACAGGGGGTCGTCCACCCCTTGCACCCCCCGGGGGTAGAAGTTGTCCCCCAGCAGCAGCAGAAAGTCGCAGCCCGGCGTGCCGTCCTCACCGGGGCGGCATTGCCCGGCCACGGCCCGGGCCACCCGGGCCTGCTGCCCGTCGCCGGTGCCGGAGTCCCCCAGCGCGGCGAACCGGGTCCGCCCGGGGTGGGCGGTGGCAATCTCCGGGCTTTCCAGACCAGGGCTTTCCAGACCAGAGCTTTCCAGGCGCGGCGCGGCCAGACAGCCCCGCCAGGTAATCGCCTCCCGGGCCTTGAAGTAAACAAGGGGACTCAGCAGCGCCGTCAGCACCAGCACGGCCAGCAGGATCACTCTTTTTTTTCTGGCCAGGATATAGTCCCTCATTTTTTTCTGTCTTTGGAATGTGTCTACAGGATCGGATCGGGCTCATACATGGCCACACCGGGGAAGCGCTCCTCCAGTTCCGTGGACCGCCTGAGGAGGGCCCGCACCTGCCCCGGTGCATCGCCCAGAAACCGCAGGGGGTCGCCCAGCACGGCCTGGACAGCGTCCCTGTCCAGGGGGAACGCGGGATCATCGCCCAGGCGGACGGCCAGATCGTTGACAGCCAGCTTTCCGCTGCGCAGCCCCCGGGCCACCTCCACCGAGTGCCCCTTGATGATTTCGTGCAGGGTTTCCCTTCCTCCGCCGGCCTTCACGCCCTCCATCAGCAGCGTGGTGGTGGCCAGGAAGGGCAGCTGGCGGCTTACCTCTGCGGCGATGGAAGCGGGGAAGATCTCCATTTCGGCCAGCACGGTCAGGAAGGTCTCCAGCATGCCGTCCATGGCGAAGAAGGCGCCGGGCAGGGCCACCCGGCGGGTGACCGAGCAGGAAACATCGCCCTCGTTCCACTGGTCGCCGGCCAGGCGGGCCGTCATCTCCATGTAGCCCGCCAGCACCGCGTGAAAGCCGTTTATGCGCTCGCAGTTGCGGGCGTTCATCTTGTGGGGCATGGCCGATGAGCCAACCTGCCCGGCCTTGAATCCCTCGCTGGCCAGTTCCTGCCCCGTCATCAGCCGCATGGTCCTGGCAAAGTCGCTCAGGCCGGCGCCCACCTGGTACAAGGCGCTCAGCACCTCAAAGTCCAGGCTGCGCGGATAGACCTGCCCCACCGCGTCCAGCACTCTTTCAAACCCCAGTTCCCTGGCGATGGCCGCCTCCAGCTGGTCCACCTTTTCCGGGTCACCCAGCAGGCTGAGCTGATCCAGCCTGGTGCCCACCGCGCCCTTGATGCCGCGCAGGGGGTAGCTTTCCAGGGTGGATTCCAGGCGCTCATAGCCCCGCAGCAGTTCCTCGGCGAACATGGCCAGACGCTTGCCCAGGGTGGTGGGCTGGGCCGGCACGTTGTGGGTGCGTCCCACGATCACGGTTTCCTGGTGCTGGGCGGCCAGCTTGCACAGCTTGATCACTCCGGCGGCGGTCTTGATCCGCATCAGCGCCATGGAGTTGCGCACCAGAAGCTGCTCCACGTTGTCTGTCAGGTCGCGGCTGGTCATGCCCTTGTGGATGTGCTCGAAGCCTGCCGCGGCGCAGAAGGATTCGATCCGGGCCTTGACGTCGTGGCGCAGCTCGCGCTCCCGCGCGGCGATGTCGTCCAGGTCCACCTTGTGCTTTTCCTTCTCGTAGGCCTCGATGGCCTCGGCGGGGATATCCACTCCCAGCTTGCGCTGGGCCTTCATCACGGCAATCCACAGATCGCGCTCGGCCACCACGCGCCCGTAGGGGCTCCAGATTTCGAGCAGTCCGCGGCTGGCATACCGGGTGGCCAGCACATCGGTGATCAGGGGGCGGGGAACATGGGCGGGATTGTACATGGCTGCCTTTATTTCTTCTTCCGGCCCTGGTTCAGTTTCAGCCGCTGGCGATGGGCCATCTTCAGGGGCAGGGCGTTGAGCTTGATGAACCCGATGGAGTCCTCGGGCTGGAAGACCCCATGGTCGTCATCCATGGAGGCCACCTCGGTATCATAAAGAGAATAGGGGGACTTGCGCCCGGTGACGATGCAGGCTCCCTTGAACAGCTCCATGCGCACCACGCCGGTTACGGCGCGCTGGGTGCGGGGAATCATCTCCAGCAGCACCTCCATCTCCGGGCTGAACCAGTAGCCGTTGTAGACAAGCTGGGCGAAGCGGGGCACCAGGGAATCCTTCAGGTTTATCACGCCCCTGTCCAGGGTAATGGATTCCATGGCGCGGTGGGCGATGTGCAGTATGGTCCCCCCGGGGGTTTCGTACACCCCGCGGGACTTCATGCCCACATAGCGCGACTCCACCATGTCCACCCGGCCGATGCCGTGCTTGCCCCCCAGCCTGTTCAGGTGGTCCAGCAGCTTTGCCGGAGACATCTTCTGGCCGTTTACCGCCACGGGCACACCCTGCTCGAAGTCTATCAGCACCCCCTCGCCCAGGTCGGTGGCCATGCGCGGGTCGGTGGTCAGCTCGAACATATTGGGGTCCGGCTCTGTCCAGGGGTCTTCCAGCATTCCCGCCTCATAGCTGATGTGCATCAGGTTCTCGTCACTGCTCCAGGGCTTGTCCAGGGTGGCCTTGACGGGTATGCCGTGCTTTTCCGCATAGGCGATAAGCTCCCGGCGGCCGGGATACGCCTTGAAGAACTCCGGCATCTTCCAGGGGGCGACCACCTTTATGGCCGGGTTGAGCGAGTAGTAGGAAAGCTCGAAGCGCACCTGATCGTTGCCCTTGCCGGTGGCCCCGTGTGAGACATGGGAGGCGCCTTCCTCGGCGGCACACTCGATCTGGGCCTTGGCGATCAGCGGGCGGGCCAGGGAGGTCCCCAGCAGATAGGTGCCCTCATAAACCGCGTTGAACATGAGCGCCGGGAACACATAATCGCGGACGAATTCCTCCTCCACATTGCGGATGATCACCTTGGAGGCTCCCGCCTTTTCGCCCTTCTTCCTGATGGCGTCCAGGTTCTCCACCTTCTGCCCCAGGTCCAGGCACAGCGCGATTACCTCGAATCCCTGCCCGGCCAGCCAGTGTACGATTACCGATGTGTCCAGGCCTCCCGAGTAGGCCAGCACCACTTTTTCCTTCGCCATGTTCTCCTCTGCCAATAAGCTTATGGGCCCGGCGTTTGCCGGACCCATGGTTATCCCACGATTACTCCCTGGGCAGCCGCATACCGCGGCCAAATATCCTCAAAAGCCCCGCGTTTCCTATTCTTTCCCGGCCGGGCGGCGGTTATTCATGCTCGGCCAGCCAGCGCTCGGCATCAATGGCCGCCATGCAGCCGGAACCCGCCGCGGTGATGGCCTGGCGGTACACCGAGTCGGCCACGTCCCCGGCGGCGAACACACCCTCCACGGAAGTCCGGGTGGTGCCGGGAGTCACCTTCAGATAGCCGTTCTCATCCATGGCCAGCAGGTTCTTGAAGGGCCCGGTGTTGGGATGGTGCCCGATGGCCACGAAGAGCCCCTCCACCGCCGTGTCGCTGGTGGCGCCGGTTTTCACGTTTTTCAGCCTGAGGCCGGTCATGCCCTTGTCGTCATCGCCCAGCACCTCTTCCACCACCGAGTCCCAGATCACCTCGACCTTGCTGTTTTTCAGGACCCGGTCCTGCATGGCCTTGCTGGCCCGGAACTCGTTGCGCCGGTGGATCAGCTTTACGGCGGTGGCGAAATTGGTTAGAAAGAGCGCCTCCTCCAGGGCGGTGTCTCCCCCACCCACCACGGCCACCGGCTTGCCCCGGAAGAAGAATCCGTCGCAGGTGGCGCAGGCGGAAACCCCCCGGTTGCGGAAGCGGGTCTCCGAATCCAGCCCCAGCCAGCGGGCCGAGGCACCGGTGCTGATGATCAGGGCCTCAGCGCAGATGGTCTCCCCGTTTTCCAGCGACAGGGTGAAGGGGCGTTTGGAAAGATCAACCTTGGCGATATTGCCGGTCTTGAAGGCCGTTCCAAACCGTTCGGCCTGTTTGCGGAACTGCACCATCAGATCCGGGCCCTGCACCCCTTCGGGGAATCCGGGGAAGTTCTCCACCTCGGTGGTGATGGTGAGTTGCCCGCCGGGCTCGTTTCCGGCGATCACCACCGGGTTGAGGTTGGCCCGGGCCGCATAGATGGCGGCGGTCAAACCGGCCGGCCCCGAACCCAGGATGGCCACCTTCACGCACTGGGGCTGATCCGAAGAGGCCCGCTCGCCCTGGAGGCCCAGCAACCCGTCCAGCTTGCCCTGGCTTTCCAGGGCGGAAAGATCATCGAAGCCGCCGATGCCGTGGCCGTCGATGAATATCTGGGGCACCGTTTTGCGGCCCTCGGCCTTTTCGATCATCTCGCTTTGCCGGCTGGGCTGGTCGTCCAGGTTGATCTCCGTCCAGGCCACTCCCTTGGATTTCAGCAGTGACTTGGCGTTGGAACAAAAAGGGCAGAAGGTCTTGGTATAAATGAGAATGTCAGCCATGGGTTTCCTTTTCCGGTTGTATTTGCGCCAGACAGCCGTTTTTTTTTTGCGCTTGCGTTGTGAAAAAAATGCAGGGGATTCAACCAATATAACGGCCCCTGCCATCAAAAAGGTGTCATTCAGTTCCCTGCGGCATCAGCCCCTGATCCTTCACCGGGCCAGGGCTCGCCACCTCAGGAGGCGGCCTGCTGTCCTCCGGGACCGATGTTGTCGCGTATCCAGTGTTTGAGAATGATCTCCACGAATGTGGTGCCTTCCTCCATGTCCTTCAGCTTGCCCTGGAAGCCCATGGAACGGTCGGGAATGAGGCTGTTGGGATTCGCCCAGGCCACAATTTCCGTCTCCTCCAGGTTGATATGCCGCTTTTTGAAGAGCTGCTTCAGGCACTCGTGGATGGACTTGTGTCCCAGCAGTTTTCTCATGTCCTTGGAAATCTCGGTGGCCTCCAGAAACATTTCCTTCAGGTCCCACTCCTCGCAGTACCACACGTTCATGTTGTCCCGGTACAGGGCGGAAAGCCGCCCGTAGCGCCACAGGTTCAAGAACACATACAGCCCGGTGATCCGGCGGGGCTTGTAGATGATATCCACGAAGTTATAGGGCTGATAGCTGAAAAAGCCTGCAATCCTGCGGGTGATGTCCCGTATCTGGTTCTGGGTGAGAAAGGCGAAGTCGTTGTGGACGTTCTGCTGCTGATCCACCTTGGTCAGATCAAGCACCAGGTCCGTGGGCCGCTCCTCGGGCGTCCCTTTTTTCACCAGGCCGAAGTAACCGTTCAGAATACAGTGGGCAAGCCCTTTCAGGAACTCGGCCTTTTCCAAAAGGAGAATCCTTTCCGGCAGATACTGCACCTTGCGCTTGGCCTTGAGCATATCCAGCAGGGAGTCCTTGCGCAGGATGGACATGAACACCCACCCCTCCGGGCGCATGCTGATCTCGATGCCGTCACGGGCCACCTTGAGGTGCTTCATGATCACGCGGGGCACCACATGGTCCAGGGGCTGGAAGTTCTGTACATAGTAATTGAGCCAGAGCTCGACTTCCTGGCTTGAGCCGGCATGTTCCTGCACTCCCATCTGGGCCATCTTGCCCTCCACGCGGGCCATGCATTTCTGAAACAGGTCGCGCATCTCGTTTTCAAAGAAGATCAGACCGCGCACCCCGCCGTGAAACAGCGATTCCAGGTTGATCCGGCGGGCCGAGCCGGGCGGAAAGGTCTTTTCCAGAAACTCCGTCAGGAACTGATCCCGGTAGCTTTTCTTCGCGGCTCCGTCCGCTGTTTCCAGGACATCTGATATCCGCAGGTGCAGGCAGAACGACAGGTCGAGCACCTTTGATATCCGGTGGCGCTCCTCCATCTCGACTCCCAATACCCCGTGGGGTTCACAGAAGCCTATCTTCAGGGCCTTGTAGCGAATCCACCAGGGATCAATGTTCAGTTCCGCGAACTTTTCCTCGAACTCCATCACCAGCCAGGTGGGCATCCCCGTCTTCAGGTTGGCCATGCCTTCCAGCTGGTCCTCCACGCTTTGCTGGAGTTCGTCCAGGCTCATTCCCTGGGAGGCGGCCTTGGCCCGCTGGATAATGGACAGGGAGCTCTTGGCCTTGGGCTGGTTTAGCGCCTGGGGCTTGGGCTTGGGAGACACCATCTTGTTGATGGAGCCCGGATCCTTGATGAGCTGGATGATGGTCTTGTTCATCCGCTTGTCCAGCAACATTTCGATCCGGAACAGGTTCATGATGGCCTTGGGCAGGTTGCCCGAGGAGGCCTTGAACGCCTCCCAGTAAATGGCCCCGCCATGCTCCGCGACGTATTTCTGGGAAAGGTTGGGGGTGGGCCCCAGGTCCACCAGCACCCGGTGATGGGCCTTGAATGTTTCCAGCGCCCCGAAGCGCATGTAGTCCACCAGGCGGTTGAACAGGAAGGTATCGTTGTTGATGGCCTGGGGAAATATGAAGTGGGTGGGAACCACCGGGGTGAACTGGATGCTGGGCATCAGCACATCGTAGTTCAGGATCATCTCGTAGGCGGACCCGGAGGACTCCTTGAACTCCAGGGTGGAACTGAAACTGCCATGGCGAAAGCTGTCCGCGGAGTATACGAACAGGTATATCTCCGCATCGGGGAACTTCTTGGTCAGATAATCCTGCACCAGATCCAGCCGCTGTTTCAGCAGAGTCTCCTTTTCCTTGTACTCGCTGATCATCGCTATTTTTTCCCTGCGCTTCATCAGGTTCAGCATCTCGTGCAGCACCTGGATGCGCAGGGTCTTGTCAGTGGAGCGAAACAGCTGGGTGGCAAACTCCTTGTTCTCCTCCACAAGGTAGCGGTACAGGCCCGGATAGGTCTTGGCCACCTTGCCGGCGGCTACCGAGCTGAGTTTTTTCTGCACCTCGGGCTTGCGCACATCCTCAATGGAAATCTTCTGCTGCTTGCGCAGGGCGTTGATCCACCACTTGTGTTCCTTGTTCAGGGCCTCCTTGAGTATCTGGTCGTTCCATTCAGCGGTGTCATACACAAACGGGTGGAAGTCATACATCACCTGCAGGTCCAGGTCGGAGTCCCTGGTTTTATGCCCCACCGTGCCGATGGACCCCACGGACATCACCGAGACAATGGGTGCCCATTCCTGTTTTTTATCGCCATAG
>JAOUPZ010000145.1 GCA_029879595.1 Deltaproteobacteria bacterium
TGCACCCGCCCTTCCCCGCGGGGGAGCCGGCCCAGCGCCCAGGCCGCCGCACCCCGCACCAGGGGTTCGTGATCGCCCAGTGCCGCCGACAGGGCGGTGCGGGCTTCAGCCAGCAGCTCCTCTCGGTCCGGTCCGCTATCGCCCGCTCCACTATCGCCCGCTCCGCTACCGCCCGCTTCGTTTCCGTCCTGTTGGCCGGCGGCCCTGCTGACCTGGTTGCCCAGGGCCAGGGCGGCGTTGCGCAACAGCCCCCGGCGCCGGGGGCGCCACAGGGGCGTGTCCCGGTACAGGCGTCGGAACTCCTCCTCGTCCAGGGCGAGCAGTTCGCTCAGCCGGGGGCGGACCCGCCGGGAATTTTCCGCCTGAAACTCCCTGCCGGCAGCGGGATTTGTGCCGGGGCGGGGTTTGCGGTTCCAGGGGCATACTTCCTGGCAGATATCGCAGCCGAACACCCGGTTGCCCAGCCCGGCCCGCAGGTCCTCCGGCACGGGCCCCCGCAGTTCAATGGTAAGATAGGAGAGGCATCTGCGGGAGTCCACCACGCCGTCGGCCACGATGGCTCCGGTGGGACACGCCTCCCGGCACGCCCGGCAGCTTCCGCAGTGGCGACCCGTGGGGGGCAGGTGTGTGCCGGGTGGCGGGGCCTCCAGCAGGGCCGGGTCCATGTCCAGCAGCAGCCCGCATATAAACAGCCAGGAGCCTCCTCCGTAGGCGATCAGGCAGGCGTTGCGGCCCAGCCAGCCCAGCCCGGCGCGCACGGCCCACTCCCGCTCCAGCACGGGCGAGGAATCAACGAAGGCCCGGCTTTCCAGGTTCCTTCCCGATATCCGGGCGATATATCCGGCCAGTTCGGACAGCTTTTCCCCCAGTACATCGTGGTAATCCCGCCCCCAGGCATACCGGCTGATCACGCCGTGAAGCATCTGCTGGCGGGTTTCTGGGGGCTCGGGCTTCGATGGCCCGGCTTCCGGTGGTTCAGCTTCCGGGCCGCCGTAGGGGTGGGTGAGCACCAGCATGGTGCGGCCCTGGGGAAAGAAAACGCGGGTATCGGCCTTCAGGGGGGCGTGCCGGGCCAGGTACTCCATGGCGCCGGCCATGCCCCCGGCCAGCCAGGACTGGTAAGCCCCCATGCTCAGGGCGGGGCCGGCGGGCACAGCGCAAGCCGCGGCAAACCCCAGTTCCCGGGCCCGGGCGCGCACCTGATCCAGCAGACTCATTCCTGTTTTCCCCCGTCCTTGGCAGGCGCTGGCGCATCCTGCTGACCTGTTTCCAGCTCCCGGCCCAGCTCCCGGCCCAGCTCCCGGCCCAGGAAGGCCTGGTGGCAGAATGCGGGATGATCAACGGCCAGGCTGATTGCCTCGCGGTCGGCCAGCACCTCCCAGGCTTTCAGGTGGGCCTCTTCCGGCGCGAACCGGAGATACTGCACGGCGTTGAGCCTGTTGCCGGAAAGCTGCCGCCGGTCAAATGCCGCCGGCACGGGGGGCAGGCCGTCCATATGCAGCCGGACATGCCCTTCCAGCCCCACCAGGGCGCGCAGCTGGCGCAGGCGTTCCTCGGGGTTTTCGTACTGGATCATCAGAGTGGCCGAAAGTTCTCCCGGCGCGGGCAGCAGTTCGTTGTAGGTGTCCAGCTCATGCTGGATGGCCGGTTCGGAAACAATCCGTTCGATACGCATCATTTCCTGCACCTGGTACAGCACCGTGAGGCGGTTTTCAAACAGGAACGAAAACGCCGGCCCCAGTTGCAGACGTCGCTGCCTCTTAACATTCAGAACCAGGGCGCGAAAGGCCGGTCGAATGCGCTCATAGGCGGCGATATCCAGCAGCTCCGCCGGGGTCAGGGGCGCGCTGCCGCCCGGGTTTGTCAGCGCCGGGTGCATATCCTGGCTGTTGCCGGTCATGGCCGTACCTGCCTAATGTGCGTGGGCTGCGGTTTTGAAAAAACGCCCGGGCCGCAAGATGCCGCTCAGACTGTTTTCAGGGCTTCCTCGAACCTTCCCGCATGGGATTTTTCCGCCTTGGCCAGGGTCTCGAACCAGTCGGCGATATCCTCAAAGCCTTCTTCGCGGGCGGTTTTCGCCATGGCAGGATACATCTCGGTGTATTCATAGGTTTCCCCTTCCATGGCGGCTTTCAGGTTGGCCTCGGTATCGCCGATGGGCAGGCCGGTGGCCGGGTCGCCCACCTGCCGCAGGTAGTCCAGGTGGCCATGGGCGTGGCCGGTCTCGCCTTCCGCCGTGTCTCGGAACAGCCCTGCTATGTCCGTATAGCCCTCGATGTCCGCTATCTTGGCGAAATACAGATAGCGCCGGTTGGCCTTCGACTCCCCCGCAAAGGCATCCATCAGGTTCTGGTAAGTTTTACTTCCCTTGAGTGCTGACATGGCTTGTACTCCTCGTGTTCATTGCGATTTTGCCGGGTGAAGGCCGCCCAAATGAAATGATCCTCGGTATACCTGGAGTTATCTGCTTTTTTATTCCATGCGTGGGCGGGATTTTCAAGACCTGCCCCGGGGCCCAGGGCCGGCCACCCGCTCGGCCAGGATATAAACAAAGATACAGGCCCCGGCCAGCGCCCCCAACATGCTGAAGAAAACCGAAAATCCGGCAACGGAAATAATGCTGCCCCCGACCATGGTCAGTATGCCGAATCCGGTGGAAAAGGCCCCCTGGTGCAATATGGCGGCGCGGCCGGCCTCCGAGGGGCGCTGCATATCCAAAAAGCCGCTGAACAGGGTGGGATAAAGTATGCCGTGGCTGAGCCCGTAGATAACCCCGGTGATAACAAGCAGCAGGTAGTCTCCCCCCAGCCCCAGTATGAAAAAGCTGAGCCCCAGGCCCAGCAGTCCTGCGGGGACCAGGTGCCCCTTGGGAACAACCCGCAGAATGAACTGGATGATGACCCGGCTGAAGATGGCGCCGCCGGAATAGGCCCAGATGAGGATGCTGACGTAATCCAGCCCCAGGAAGGACACATAGTTCTTGCCGAAGGACATGAGCACCCCGAAGAGCCCCCCAAAGGAGCCGGAAACGAACATCAGCAGAAGGGTCGAGGGGCGCCGGAGCATGAACAGGATTCCGGAACGGCTCTTGTCCTGTTCCCTCGGGGGCTGGGTATCGCTGGTGAACAGGAAGCACAGCAGCGAGATGCCGGAAAAGATGGTGGCCAGGGCGAATACCGGCCCGAATGATTCCGGGGCGCCCGGGTCGGAGGAGCCGGCCAGCAGCAATTCGGCCAGGGTGGGGCCCAGGGAGTTGGACAATATGCCGGCTATGCCCAGCCAGGCCAGCACGACCACCCGGCGTCCGGGCGGGGCCAGCTCCACGGCCCAGGAGAACACCAGTGGAAACCCGATGCCCATGAACAGCCCCTGGAGCACCCGCACCAGCAGGTACCAGTTGAGGCTGGGCTGCCACAGCGCCCACAGGGAAAGCAGGTTGCCGGCCAGCGCGGGAAGAAGATACAGCGTCACGGTGGTCTTTCTGGTCCAGGCGTCGGCGTGGCGGGCCAGGAAAATCATCACCAGCACGCTGCACAGCCCCCCTATTCCGGCAGCCAGCCCATAGAACCCCGGCGAGGCCCCGCGCATCTCCAGGTAATAGGGCAGCAGGTTGAAGATGCTGATGTTCATCATGAAGCAGAACAGTCCCAGCCAGAGCTTGAGATAGTCGCTGCTGAAAATTCCCTCGGCGTGTTCCTCCCCCGCGTGCTCGCCCGGCAGAATGGGATTTTCCAGGTGAATTATGGTGATATCCCGGGGCGGAAATTCCTCCTCGGGATGGGCCTGCTCATCCAGGGGTGGGTGGGGCTGATCCTGCGGGGGGTCTTCCGGGTCCGCCCGGTGCTCCAGGGGGATGATCTCTTCCGGCGGCAGTTCTTCCGGCGGCAGTGCTACAGGTTGCTGTGCATCAGGTTGCTGTGCATCGTCCGGGGCGGGGGGCCCGGGGGACTCCCCTTCCTGCCGGTCTGCAGCAAACATGCCGGGGTCGGTCTCAGGGGCGTCGGCCTTGTCGCCTTCGCCGGGCTCAGAATGTTCACCGGGCGTCGTTTCTGGTTTCGGTTTATCTGGCGGGTTCACAGGGTCTGGCAACAAGAAAAAAACCAGCCCTTTTGCCGCCTTCGCTCAGGCTGGCCGGTCCCAAAAAAAAATGGGTGATGGTCGAAAACTCAGCGAATCCTCTATGACCTTCACCCGGCAGGAGAAAATAAATCAATTCACAATGAACAGGGAGGCCTTGCTGGTCCTGAGGAGCTTGTGGGCCAGGCTTTCCCTCAGGTTGAACGGGTTGATTATCCGCTCCAGAAAGTGCTCACGGTGGGCCCCCAGGGCCAGCAACTGGGCGTCCTCCTCCTGGAGAATCTCCGGGGCTTCCTCGCCGAGGTCTTCCTGGTAGGGGCGGGTAATGACGTCGATACCGTGCTCGGACAGTGATTTTGCAATTCTTTCAAAGAACCCGTCCAGCTGATATTCCTCCTTCTCCGCCAGGGAATACGTCAGCACCACCTTGGCCTTGGGAAAGGGGTTGAGCTGCATATAGGTATAAAGCATCCGGGAAGCCGGCGCCGTGCCATCCATTGCGATGACCACCCTTTCGATCTCCCTGGAATTGGTGTCGGTGAGGATGATGGGCCGGGAGGATGAATGATAGAGACTGTGCATGGTGTCGTAGTCATGGTGCACGGGGGGATAGCTGCATTTCTCGCCCATGACTATCAGGTCGGTGAACACGCTCTCCCTGATGATATGATGGAAGGGCGAACCGACGACCTTTCTTGTTTCCAGGTGCTTTTCGTCCACTCCCAGGGCGGAGGCCTTGCGGGTAAAGTCGTTCATCAGTTCTTCGGCGGTGGCTTCGGCCTCGCTGATCAGCTTTTCCCTGTCGATTATGTCGGCGAATCTTCCCGTGGGGATCTGATCCAGGTCGACCACTCCCAGGCCCACGATGGTGGTGGCCTGAGGCCCCTTGGCGGAGGATGTTTTGGAGATTTGAACAGCCAGTTTTACGGCGGCGCTTGAATATTCAGATGAATCAAGCGGCACAAGAATTCGTTTAAGCATCAGCCACGTCTTCCATTTTTCGTGTTTGGTTTTGGCGCCAGGGGACCGGTAAGATATCCCCAAGCAGCCATTAGTACAGCCTGTCCAGAATTATTACCTACCAATATATCGGTATTATTGCCCTCCTGCAAAATTATTCCTTTGATTAAGGGTTCAAACGGTTTTGGCCGGTTCTTTGGGGTGCCCTGCCCGGGTGTTCCTGCCAATGGTCC
Source organism: Deltaproteobacteria bacterium (assembly GCA_029879595.1). Classification (GTDB taxonomy): domain Bacteria; phylum SAR324; class SAR324; order SAR324; family JACQKK01; genus JAOUPZ01. The sequence continues at coordinate 5,271 of JAOUPZ010000145.1, forward strand.
CTGGACAGGGGGTGCGTTTCCGGTGAATATTTCATGTGGCCGGGTTGCCGGCTTCCCGGGCTATCTGGGTTCCCGCTAAGGTTTGCCAATAACAGGTTGTTCAACTGAAAAGGTGAAGACCATGACGGAATCGGTGCTGTTTGAGGTGCGCGACGGGGCCGCGTGGCTAACGCTTAATGAACCCCGCACCCGCAACTCGCTTAACGAGGGGCTCTGCGCGGTCCTGCTGGGGGCGCTGGAGCGCGCTTCCGCCCAGCCGGCGCTGCGGGCGGTCGTGCTGGCGGCCCGGGGCCCTGTGTTCTGTGCGGGGGCGGATCTGAAGAGCGGCGGCGGGGCGGCGGTCAGCGGGGCGGAAGGCCCCGCTGGGCTGAGCCCGTATGCCCGGATACTGCGGGCCCTGTGGAATTTTCCCCGGCCCGTCATTGGCAGAATCCAGGGCGGGGCCTATGGGGGCGGAATGGGGCTGTTGGCCAGCTGTGATATCGCCGTTTTATCCAGGGAGGCCCGGTTCGCCTTTTCTGAGGTGCGCCTGGGGCTGGTTCCGGCGCTGGTTTCGGTGCCCGTGCTGCGCAAGGTTTCCCGGGCCGTGGCGGCGCGTCTGTTCTTCACCGGGGAGCTTTTTTCAGCCGGGGAGGCCTGCGCCATGGGGCTGGGGTACAAGGCCGTTCCCGAGAGCGACCTGGACACCGAGGTGGAAACCCTGCTGGGGACCTTGTCCCTTTGCGCTCCGGGAGCACTGGGGCGGATCCGCCGCCTGCTGTGCGATGTGCCGGAAATGTCCTTTGACCAGGCGCTGGCAGGCTGTCAGGAGCTGAGCCGGGAGCTGTTTGAATCGGACGAGGGCCGGGAGGGCCTGGCCGCCTTTGCGGAAAAGCGCAAACCTTCCTGGGCGGAATAATGTTCGGCCCAAACCGGGAGGGCTTCCGGGCTTTTCCGCCCGGCAGTAACCGTCTGCGCTATGAACCTCCTGCGCTATGAACCTCCTGCGTTATGATCCTTCTGCGTTATGATCCTTCTGCGTTATGATCCTTCTGCGTTATGGCGGGGTAAGGTTCTGGCGGATCCAGGTCAGCAGATCGGGCTCGGTGGCCGGAAACTCTTTTGCGGGCAGGTTTATCTCCGGCTTGGCGCGGTGGAACAGAAACGGGGTCGGCCAGCCCATCAGCCCGAAACGGTTTTTCTCCGGCACCGGGTCAAGCTTCACCTGAGTGCCGTCCAGCACAATCCGGAACGAGCGTCCGTATTCGGTGTTCCAGTTGCCCTGGTTGGACTTCACCACTCCGTTGCCAGACATGTAGAGCATGTTGCCGCTCACGGTCCACTCACCGTAAAACCGGCTGCTTTCATTGCCCGGCCACTCGGCCGCCAGGATGAACACTCCGTCCGGGTGCAGGTACACGAAGTGGTAGATCTGCTTGGATTGCAGGCTCTCCCAGTCCTTGATGCGGTAAGTGCCGGCGTATTTGGCCGTGTTCTCCGAGCCCGCCAGCCTGCCGGGCCCGCCAGCAATGGTCAGCGTGAGCAAAAGCACACAAAGCAGCAGCCCCCAGGGGTTGCCCGCATTTATCCGTGCCGCCGGAGTAAACAAGCCTCTTCTTTCCGCCGGATTCTTTCCCGCCTCGGTTTTTTCTGCCGTCATTCGCTGTTTACCTGGGTTATCTCAAAAATAGGTCCGTACCTGTTGAAGTCGCTTCGTTGTATGTTCAGCCGTTCCGAAAGCAGTTGCCCCAGGGACGAGGGTTTCCCTCTGTATTCAATCAGCCAGGCGTTTTCCAGCCTGGAGGGTTCGGTTTCCCTTCCCCGCAATTCGTTGAGAACTCTGTCGGTGAAGCCCCAGCGCCCTGTGATCCAGTCCCGGGTAAACTCCACTCGATAAGTCGCCATGACCATTCCTACTCCTGTTAACCGGCCTTCCTGCCGGGCTTGAAATAACTGGCGCCGCGAGGCGACCCCGTTCCGAGACCGAAACCGTAGTGTGGTCTCGCCTGTTAAAATCCGCTGGAATTCAAGCTAATAGAAGCCCGCCGGCCTGGTGCCCTCGGCGCAACTGGATACAAGAAATCCCATACCCGATAAGTAAAAATAAACCGGCTGCGGCGGCTTGGCAAACACCTGGGCCGCTTTTCCGAAATGGCAGGCCGCCTTGAGTCCCGGGCCGTCCCTGGTTCACTGCCGCACTCAGTCCTGGAACCCGGAGGGCAGCCGGGACAGGCCGGCCCAGGGCGAGTATTTTTTACGAAAGGATTCGTAGGACTG
>JAOUPZ010000146.1 GCA_029879595.1 Deltaproteobacteria bacterium
TCAGGTACTTGCCGCCGAAGAGGGCGAGATTCTCAATTTCTGTGTTTATATGTTCAGTCATTAATTTCGCTCTGTAGTAAATATCCTGGGTTCATGATTTAGGGATTGCGGCCTTTGGCCTTCGCCACACCCTTCTCGCGTTCACTGCCCGGGTGTTCTGATCCTTTGAATTCCCGGGAGGTCCAGCATGGGTTTCCTGTAAATGTCGCTGGTAAACAGTTCTCTAAGGGGCAATCGGTGTGCCAAAAAAAGGAATAATAAATTATGATGTTTATGCTTGTAATTACATGTTGTTAGAACGGCGATAAATGCGCCTGAATCCAGCGCAATTCGAGGTTTTCCCCTGATTTGGCATGACAAAATGTCATGGTAGTGACAAAAAAGTCAGGAGGAGGGGGAGTGGGACTTGGACAGGTGAGGCGGACCGGAGCGGGCGGAATTCAGGATGCCATGCCGCCGGATTCCAGTTCCTTGATGAGACGGTAGAGATGCCGTTCGCTGATCCCCAGCACCCGCGCGGACTCCTTGCGGTTGCCCTGAAAATGGTCCAGGACCGACTGCACATGCTGGCGTTCGGCCTCCTTGAGGGATACCAGTATGGTTTTTTCCCTCACGGGTGTGCTCAGCCTGAGATGCTCCGGCGTCACCTGATCCGTTTCATCCAGTTTGGCGGAGAAAAGGGCGCGCTCCATGGTATGCGCGATTTCGCGCACATTGCCGGGCCAGCCGTATCCCAGAAGTGACGACTCGCCCGCAGGAGAAATGCTGTAATTAGACTTGAAGTTGTCGGACTTGGCCAGAAAGTACCGGGCCAGGGGAAGGATGTCCTCCTGTCTCTCACGCAATGGCGGTATGTTGAGCACGAATACATGCAGCCTGTGAAACAGATCCTCCCGGAACCTTCCGCCGCGGACTTCTTCCTCCAGGTTTCTGTGGGTGGCGGCGACAACCCTCACATCCATCTGACGCTCCCTGGTGGCTCCAACCCTTCGCACGACTCCTCGCTCCAGAAAGCGAAGCAGACGCACCTGGGCGGGCGGGGGGATTTCCCCGATTTCATCAAGGAACAGCGTGCCCCCATCGGCCACTTCGATCATGCCCATCTTTTTTTCGGAGGCACCTGTGAAGGCCCCTTTTTCATGACCGAACAGCTCTGCGTCCATGAGGTTGTCCGTCAGGGCGCCGCAGTTGACCGCCGAGAAAACGTTCTTGGCACGTTTGGAGTTCTGGTGGATGAATTCGGCGAAAACCTCCTTTCCGGTTCCGGTTTCCCCCAGGATCAGAATCGGCATTTCAGACTGGGCCATTTTCTCGGCCTGGGCCAGAAGTGTTTTTATCTGCCTGGATTCGGCGATGATTTTCTCGCCATGGCCATCGGTTCCCCTGCGGCGGTCCATTTCTATCAGGGCCCTGTTCTGGTGGGTGAGCTGTATCCTCTCCACCGCCCTGGCGATGACCATTTCCATCTCCTTTAGCCGGATGGGCTTGGTCAGATAATGCAGCGCTCCGCCGCGCATGGCTTCCACCGCGGTTTCAATGGCGCCGGCGCCGGTTATGATAATCACCTCCATTTCCGGCTCCAGTTCCTTGAGCTTCGGCATCAGCTGCAATCCGTTCATGCCGGGCAGATTTATGTCCACCAGCGCCACATGGGCCTCCTGCTCCTTTATGATCTCCAGCGCCTGCTCGGAGTCCGGCGCCTGCAGGATGGAATAGCCCTTTCTCACCAGATGCTCGGCAAGGTTCTCCCTGAACTCGTTTTCATCGTCGACTATCAGTACTTTTATCGGAATAGCCATGCCATCTGCCTGGGTGATAAGGGGACGTTGGGGTGACTGCTCTGCTTGTGTCTGTTTACCCCTTGAGCGCCCTAAATGTCCAACTGGTTTTTCAGTGATTCAAAATCGGTGGGGAGCCAGATCGAAACCGCGGTTCCTTTTCCCACCTCGCTTTCCACGCCTATGGTGCCCTTCAGTGTCTGAATTATCTGCCGCACCAGCGAAAGCCCCATGCCGGTTCCGCCCTGGGAACTCCGGGTGGTGAAGAACGGATCGAAGATCCGTTCCAGGCTCTCCGGGCTGATCCCGGTCCCGTTGTCTTCAAAAACCGCCTGGACGCCGCCGTTGCCGTGACTTAGAGCCACCCTGATCTCTCCTCCGGGGGCTGTGGCCTGGATGGCGTTGAGCAGGAGATTCAAGAAGACCTGCTGCAATTGCTGGGGCGAGGCCCTCATGGCGTACCTGCCCGCGGTCTGGCCGGGAACCTGTTTTTTGTGGCCGTCCGAGCCGTTTTCCCCGGCAAAAAGCCGGGGGCCGGCATCCAGGGCCAGGGTTATGGTGCGCTCCCTGGACTGGGCGCTGTTTTTAATAAGGGTGATCGTTTCCTCCAGCAGGTGCCTCAGGTCGACCGTGGTGAAAATGTCCCGCTCCTTGTGGGCAAACTCCATCAGGGTCTGGATGACGGACTTGCAGCGGAAAATGGTGGAGTTGATTTTTTCCAGGTGCCGCTTGAACAGGGATGCCCCCTCGCCGGACTCTCCGCCGCAGACGGTCTGCTCCAGGCCTTCCTGCAGTATTTCCGCCGAGGAGGCAATGATGGCCAATGGGTTGTTTATCTCATGGGCTATGCCGGCGGCCAATTCTCCGATGGCGGCCAGTTTGCCTGTCTCCAGAAGCTGGAACTGCATCTGCTCATGCTCCTTGTACACCTCGGTGAGTTTTTCCTCGGCTTTTTTCCGGCCCGTGATGTCGTTTTTAACCGATTGCACGGCTAGGTCGTCATCCCATACCACCCACCTTGTGAGCGCCTCCACCCAGACCTCGGAGCCGTCTTTTTTCACGCCCTTGTATTCATACCGTAAGGGGGCGTCACCGCCTTTCTGGCGAAGATGTTCGTGCCGGGATACTTCGTCCCTGTGTTCAGGACAAATGAGAATTCTGGTGGATTCAAGCTGGAGCACATCCGCGGCAGAACTATATCCGAACATTTCCGCCAGGGCCTGGTTGGCGAACAGAGGTGTTCCGTTTCTTTCAATCAGGATTCCCTGCAGGGAGTTTTCCACCAGGAAGCGGTAACGCTGTTCGCTTTCCACCAGGGCTTTTTCGTTGGTTTTGCGGGCAGTTATGTCATTGAAGGTAGCCTGAATGGCCGGGGCGTCCATCCATTCCACCCCCCGGTTCACCGATTCCAGCCAGACCTCGGTCCCGTCTTTTCGACGGGCCAGGAATTCGATCATGGTGGGTGTGCCCTCGTTTTTGATTATCTGTTCCCCCATTCCCACCACCTTTCCCCTGTCCTTGGAAGATATCAGGATTTCGGCTGAATCCAGGGCCATCATTTCATCCGGACTTTCATAGCCATAGATATCCGCCGTGGCCTGGTTTGCGAAGGCCACCCTGTTATCCTGGATGATCATCAGGCCCTGGATGGAGCCTTCTACCAGGTTGCGGAACTTCCTTTCACTGGAAAGCAGCCGGGCCTCCATGCGCTTTCTTTCTGTGATGTCGGTGTGTATCCCCACCTGGCCCTTGTAGGCTCCCCGGGAGTCGAAGATGGGAGTGCCGGAAACCAGCAGCCACACGATGGTGCCGTCCTTGCGCCTGAAGTTCATGTCATAGAGTTCTGATATGCCCATCTTGCGCCGCTTGAGGGCCCGCCGGGCCATCTCCTGGTTCTGCTCGTCCCAGAAGGAGAGGATTTCCATCCCGATGGCCTGCTCAAGTGATACCCCCAGGATTTCCGCCATGCGCTGGTTGAGGAACCGGATGCGGTCCTCTCCATCGGCGACCCAGATGCCCTCCCGCGAGTTGTTGGCGATGGTGCTGTACAGTCCTTCGGTGTCCCGCAGGGCGCTTTCTGCCCGGCGTCTGGAGGAGATGTTTTCCAGGAGCCTGTTGCGGGTGTTTCTCAGCCTCCAGACCATGAACAGGAGCACTACCGTGCCGCCCCCCAGCAGTGATATAGCCGTGACGCCGGCCAGGATGTAGGTTATCTCACGGTTGGAGTACTCGCTGAACAGGGGCTGTCCGAAGTAGTGCTCATATATTTCCTGATAGGTCCCGTTGCGCTTGATGACCCTGATCCCCCTGTTTAATTCTTCCAGCAGGGCCGTATGGCCCTTGGGGACGGCCATGCCCCACTCCAGCGTGCGCAACTCCTGCGACTTGATGACCTTGAGACGATTGGCCACCCCGGCTCTTTGGGAAAGGAAGAGAATGACCTGCCGGGGATACACCATGGCATCGGCCTCCCCGGAAATCAGCGAAAACAGGCCCAGCATGGGGGTGTCGGCCGGCACGCATTCGATCAGGGGAAACTGGATCAGGAAGATGTGGCTTACATGGCCGGTGACACAGATTACCTTGCGATTTTCAAGGGACTTGAAGCTGTCGATATCGAACTGGTTGGCTCTGACGAATATGACTTCATCCATGGAAATTATCGGATCGGTAAAATCATAATGCTCCTTCCGCTCCTCGTTTATTCCCATGTCGTGGATAAAGTCGATCTCCCCCTTGCTCATCCATTCCAGTACCTCCATCCACCGGGAGGAATGCAAATGATTGATTTCCCGGCCCAGCACATTGGCCACCGCCTGGGAGATGTCCCTTCCGAATCCGGTCAGATCCCCCCTGTTATCCAGAAAGTTGATGGGTGGAAAGTTGTTGGATGAGCCGACCTGCAACGGACGGTCCATGGGGGGGGGCGGATTGCCGCCCTGAGACGTTCCGTCCTGCTCCTGGGCGCTCAGGTATCCGGCTGAGAGGAGGACCAGCAAAAAGAACAGGATTGAGCTTTTGTATAACATGGACAGTTTCAATTCTTTGCCGATGCCATGTAACAGCAGTTTCAGGGCATTTCCCCAGGCAAAAGGGAAACTTTCCGCCTGGCATGCTTCCGGGATGAGAAACCTCGGATATTCTTTCCCTTAAAAGGGCCCGGCGCGCCTGATTGAAAAATAATTGTCTGATTTCAGTCCAAGTGTATTGCGTTATGAACAAAAAACCAATCGGTTGCCCGGGGCAAATTTGCTGCGGTGGATTTTTCGGTGGTTCGGGGCTGCGCTGTGTGGTGCGGCTGGGGGATTGCTCAGCCCTGTTGTCCGCATTTCCGCAAGGCCCGGTCCGCCTGTCGGCCTATCTGTCCGATAAACTCCGCCTCCCGGCTGATCTGCTCCTTCAGCCGGGCAGCCTGCTCCCGCACCCGTTCCGGGTGTGGTGAGCCGGTATGGTTTCGCCAGGAGAGAATCCGCTCCGGGTCGGCCAGGTCCTGCAGCACTCCGGCGGCCCCGGCCGGGTCGTGCCCGGCCTGCTCCAGGGCTCTGGCGGCCGCATCGGCCTGGATGTTGCCGTATTCGCCGGAAAGCCTGACCGCATGGGCCGCGATATCGTAGCAGGAGCGGAAAGGCAGGTTGAGGGCCCGCGAGAGCGCATCCGCGAAATCGGCCGCCTCGGGAAAGCCCTGCCCCAGCCGCTGGCGCATGACGCTCTTGTGCACGGCCAGCCCTTTCAGGACCTCACGCATGAGCCGGGGTGCGGGTGCGCATTCCCTCACCACGTCCAGCAGTGAGTATTTGGTCCACTGGGTATCGCGGTTATAACCGCTCATATTGCCCCTGGGCATGGCCAGCAGTCCCGCCGTCATACCGTTCAGCCAGGCCGTCTTGCCCTTTATCACCTCGGCCAGATCGGGATTTTTCTTCTGCGGCATGATGGATGATCCGGTCACGAACTTATCGGGCAGGGACACAAACCCCCAGTAGGGATGGGACAGCAGGATCAGGTCCTGACTCATGGTGGAAAGATGGTTCATCAGCATGGAGTACACGCCGGCGGCCTGGGCCTCGTGCTCCCAGCGCGAGGAGATGCAGTCCTGGGTATTGGCATCGACCGAATCGAAACCCAGCAGTTCTGCGGTCAGTTCCCGGTTGATGGGCCAGGAGGTGCCAAAGGATGCGGCCGCGCCCAGCGGGCTGCGGTTGACCATGCGGCAGGCCAGGGCGGTGCGTTCCAGGTCGCGGCAGAGGGCCTGGGCGTAACTACAGAGCCAGTGTCCCCAGGTGGTTATCATGGCCGGCTGATGGTGTGTGAATCCGGGCATCAGGGTCGTGGCGTGTCTGGGGGCCAGCTTCACGATTTCCAGGGCCAGGTCGCGCACTGTCTGACCCAGCTCCAGCAGGGCCTGCCTGATGAACAGGCGCATGTCGCAGGAAACCTGGTCGTTGCGGCTGCGTCCGGTATGGAGCCGCCCCCCGGCATCCTCCCCGGCCCGGGACGCCACGAAGCGCTCCACGTTCATATGAACATCCTCCAGCCGGGGGTCCAGCTTCCACTTGCCCCGTGCCCACAGGTCCTCCAGTTCATGCAGGGCCTGGAGGATTGCCGCCAGCATATCCCTGGTTATGATGCGCGAACGGGCCAGCATGATGGCATGGGCCCGGTTGGTCCACAGGTCAAAGGGCAGCAGGGCCTCGTCCGCCATGGGCAGGGGGGCCACATCCCTTCCCGCGCAAAACGAGACCATGAGTTCATCGGGTGATTCCTCCAGGTGCGAGCCCCAGATCTGTCCCTTGCGGGGTTTCATTTGCCTTGCTCCATGAGTTCCGCTTTTTGTTTGAGAAACAGAAAGCTGTTTTGAATCAGCGAGAATATCGGCACAGCCAGCAGCGCACCCAGCACGCCGCTGATATGTTCCCCCACCACCAGCGCGAATACCACCAGCACGGGATGGATGCGGGCCGAGTCACCCAGGATTTTCGGGTTGAGAAAATTGCCCTCGACGAAGTGTATCAGGAGTATCCACCCCAGGGACAGCACCGCCGTGGTCATGGAAACCGTGAGCGCCATCAGCAGGATGGGAATCGTGGAGATAAGCACTCCGAAGATCGGGATGAGAGAGAACACCGCCGCGGTAACCGACAGGGTGAACACATAGGGCACCCCGAGAATGGCGATGCCGATGCCGGTAAACACTCCGTTCACCAGGCAGATGGTGGCCTGGCCGCGCACTACTCCGCTCAGGCCCCGGTCGATGTTACGAAGCCATTCCGTGTACATTTCGTTGTACTGCGCGGGCAGCAGCGAGCGGTTAAACCGGTCTATCCGTCCCGGGTCAAGAAGCAGGAACCCGGAAATCATGAGAATCAGAAACACGGAAAAGACCGAACCCACCACAGTTTGAACGGCCCCCCTGGTCTGCTGAATGAGGCCGGTGAAGTTTTCCTCGAATCCGGAACGGAGCTGTGAAAAGGCGTTGGACAGCTGGCGGTCAAACCTGAAAGCCTTTCCGTCGCCGGTGTTTTCCAGTTTCTTGCGGCGCCTGGGAATGATTTCAAACCGGCCTTCTTCATACGTCCGCACCTCATAGGTGTACTCGTTGAGCACACTCCTGATGAGGTCATCTCCGGATGGCCTTGCTGCCAATACCTGCCCTGCCGTGGGTGCCTGCCCTGCCGTGGGTGCCTGCCCTGCCGTGGGTGCCTGCCCTGCCGTGGCGGCCTGCCCTGCCGGGGAGGCC
>JAOUPZ010000147.1 GCA_029879595.1 Deltaproteobacteria bacterium
CCCTCCACGGGGATGTGTATCTTGCTCATGTGCTTCTCCTGAATACGGCCGGCAGTTCCGGCCTGTTGTTCCAATGCTCCCCCTGTGAAAATCTTCCGGAGGCCCCGCCTGGATCAGCCTCTTTAATCCCTGGCCCCCGTTCCTCTGGGGGGCTGGGCCGCATCCCGGGCCGCCATAGGAGCAGGCAGCCCGGGCTGTCCGGTCTGGCCTTTCAGACCTGCGGGCGGAACCTGTTGAGGCGCAGGGCGTTGGTGACCACAGACACCGAGCTCAGGGCCATGGCGGCAGCCGCGATGACCGGGTTGAGCAGCGGGCCACCGAAAATATACAGCAGCCCCGCCGCCAGGGGAATGCCCGCGGTATTGTAGGCAAACGCCCAGAACAGGTTTTCCTTTATGTTGCGCAAGGTGGCCCGGCTGAGCTGCACCGCCACCTCCACATCGGCGATGGAGCCGCGCATCAGCACGGCGTGGGCGGACTCCATGGCCACATCGGTTCCCGTGCCGATGGCCAGCCCCACATCGGCCTGAGCCAGCGCTGGGGAGTCGTTGATGCCGTCGCCGACCATCCCCACGCGATAGCCGTCCTCCTGCAGGCGCTTGATCTCCCGGGCCTTGTCGCGGGGCAGCACCTCCGGGATGACCCGGTCGATGCCCACCTGCCGCGCCACCGCCTCAGCGGTCCCGCGGTGATCGCCGGTGAGCATGGCCACCTGGATGCCAATTTTCTTCAGGCGGCGGATGGCCTGTGCGCTATCGCTCCGCACCGGATCGGCCACGGCCAGCGCACCGGCCAGGCGCCCATCCAGCGCCACCAACAGGGGGGTTTTGCCCTGCCGGGCCAGCTCATCCAGCCGGCGGGCCACCTCCGCTTTGCTCCCATCATCCAGCAGGCCCTCCCCGGCCATGAAGGCCAGGCTTCCCAGGGCCAGGGACCGCCCCGCCACCCGGGCCTTGATGCCCCGTCCGGGCAGGGCCTCAAAATCAGCCGCCGGCTCCAGGGTCAGCTTGCGGGACCGGGCCTCGCCCACCACGGCCGCCCCCAGGGAATGCTCCGAGGCGACCTCGGCCGAGGCGGCCAGCCGCAGCAATTCGTTTTCATCCGTTCCGGCCTGATCTCCCCCGTCGAACATCAGAACATCGGTCACCACGGGCCGGCCTTCGGTAATGGTGCCGGTTTTATCGAAGACCACCACATCCAGCCCCTGCAATCTTTCCAGGGCCTGACCGCCCTTTATCAGGACTCCGAACTCGGCTCCCTTTCCCGTTCCCACCATGATGGCCGTGGGGGTGGCCAGCCCCAGGGCGCAGGGACAGGCAATGACCAGCACCGCGATGAAGATGGACAGGGAGAACTCCAGGCTCTGCCCGGCCGCCAGCCAGCCGACAGCCGCCAGCACGGCTATCAGCATCACCACCGGAACGAATACTCCGGAAACCCGGTCGGCCAGACGGGCAATGGGTGCCTTGCCGGTCTGGGCTTCCTCCACCAGCCGGATGATCTGGGCCAGAGTGGTGTCCGCCCCCACCTTTTCCACCCGCACCAGGATCACTCCGTTATTGTTTATGGAGCCCCCCGTTACGGGGTCTCCGGCACGTTTCTCCACCGGCAGGCTCTCCCCGGTGAGCATGGACTCGTCCACCGCGGCAGCGCCATCCTCCACCCGGCCGTCCAGCGGAATGCGCTCGCCCGGACGCACGCGGATCAGATCGCCCGGTTCCACCTCCTCCACCGCCAGTTCCTGTTCATCGACGCCATTATTTCCGCCTGCAGCCGCACCTTCCAGAACCACCCGGGCGGTGGGGGGCTGCAGGTCCATCAGCTTGTGAATGGCCTGGGAGGTGCGTCCCTTGGACAATGTCTCCAGGTATTTGCCCAGCAGAATAAAGGCCACGATGGCCGCTGCGGTCTCGAAATACACCTGGGATACCGCCGAGGCGTTTCCCGCCAGCACCAGGGCCGTGTTGACCCCGCTGTGGATAATGGCCGCACCGGTACCCACCGTTATCAGCGAGTCCATGTTGGGGCTGAGCCGCCACAGGTTGCGCGTTCCGGCCCTGTACATGCGGGCTCCCGCCGCCAGCACCGGCAGGGTCAGCAGCAGTTGCGCCAGCACAAAGTTCCCGGGGGATATTTGTGGATCGAGAAATCCCGGCAGAGCCATGCCCGCCATGTGCCCCATGGTCAGCACCAGCAGGGGCAGGGTGAACCCAACCGCCACCCCGACCCGCCTTTTCATGGCCCTGGTTTCGGCCAGCTTTTTACCCCGGCGTTCTGCTTCGGCACTGAAGGCATCGGCGCGGACAAGATCGCCGGGCGCATATCCAGCCTCGGTTATGGCCCGCCGGATTTCCGACAGCCGAGTGGTCTGGGGGCGGTAGCTGATGGAGGCGCTTTCGGTCAGCAGGTTCACTGCGGCGCTGTCCACGCCCGGCAGGGCCAGCAGAGCCTTTTCCACCCGGCCCACGCAGGAGGCGCAGGTCATCCCCCCGATGGAGACAGTGATTTTCCTGGCCGTGGAGATGTGCTCGGAATCGTAACCGGCTTCCCGCACCGCTTTTTGCACATACGGCAGCATATCCTGCACCCCGGTGCGCTCCGTATCGTAGGTAAAGTCGAGCTGCTCGGTAGCCAGGTTTACCGTGGCCCGACTGATGCCTTCCAGCCCGGCCACCTTGCGCTCCACCCGACCCACACAGGAGGCGCAGGTCATGCCCTTTATGGTGAGTTTTTCGCTTTGAATGCTCATCTCCGGCCTCGAATATTTTCCTGCCTGTTTGATTCTTTCCAATACGGTTCTTGCCTTTACAGTGACCGCCTTTTCCGTTTCAGCCTTTAAATATACCGCCCGGCCGCCAGGCGGCCCTTCCGGCAACCCTTGCTGCTTCACGAGGGCCCCGAAAAAACACGGCCTTACATCCGGGACACCACCCTCACCACCTCCTCGATCTTCTCGTTGAGCAAATCCGGATCGCTGGTGCGTGCCGCCTGGCTCACGCAGTGGTGGATATGGCGCTCCAGCACCCCCATCTCCACCTGCCGCAGCGCCGCGGTCACCGCCTTTACCTGGGTCACGATGTCAATGCAGTAGCGCCGCTCCTCGATCATCTTGCGGACCCCCTTGATCTGCCCTCGATCCGGGCCAGCCGGGTCAGCTGTTCCTTGTGATCGGGGAATATCTGCCTCGGCAGGGAGCCATGGGACTGGCGGCTGTCTTCACCGCAGGACTCCCCGCAAACATCACCGCAGGCTTCCGCTTCCTGTGCATCCCTCTTTCCGTGTTTTGTCAGAACCATCTCCGCCTCGCTGAAAAATGTTTTCCGGCCCGCCGCGGGGCTGCCGACAACCCCTGCTTCTAAATTCCAGCATACCCCGGGGGGGTATGCTCGTCAAGTACCCCCGGGGGGTATAAGAGAAGCACCGGGACACAGCCCGCCCACCCTGCCGGGAACGACTATCCCCCCGTGGGGCCGATTGCGCTTCCGGGAGCAGTTCGGATAGACTCCCAGGAGGAACAAGGGCCTTTCGGCGGGTATCATCGGCCCATCGGGAGAAACCACTGGTGTTTCATCAAACAGGGAGCAACTTGGACATGATGCTTATAGCCGGCAGCAGCAGGGGGACACGGCGCGAGCCCTGGAGTAAAACCCGCCTCCATGCGAGACGGGCGGTTCCGGCAGCCATTGTGCTGGCGCTGGTGCTTTTATTGGCCGTGATGTTGAGTCCGGCCCCGGCCCAGGCCAAAAAGGGAGACCGCCGCTCGGGCATGTTCCTGGGCTCCACGCGCTACCTGGTGGGGGAGGACCAAACCTACGGCACCACCTTCGGCGTGTTGCTGGGCTATGAGTTCATCGACAACCTGGAACTTCGCGCCACCGGCTCCTACGCCGCCACATCGGGCACCAAGAACGTGGACGGGGTGGACTACGACCTGAACATGAACACCACCATCTTCCGGCTGGGGCTCACCGGGTACTTCAACCGTCATCCCAGCAGCGCGATTTATTTTTTCGCCGGGGGCGGAGTGGGCTATATGAACTACAAGATCGACTACACCTATCCCACCTCCACGGTGAACGAGTCCTCCGGCAGTGTTCCCGGCGGGTATTTGCACATGGGGATGGACCTGATAATGACCCGCAACCTGACCATCATTCCCATGTATGAGTACCAGGGGTACCGGATCACCACCGAAAGCGGAGAGGAAATGAACGTGTATTCCACCGGATTCGTGATCTCCATCCGCCTTTCCGGCTGAGCCACCGGAACCGGAAGCGGCCTCGGAAGAAGCATAGTACGGCGCCCCCGGTATTCCGACAACAACCGCCGCCAGAGTGCCCATGATCCGAACTCCATCCCTGCTCATCCCGGCCGGCGCACTTTTCAGCCTGACGGCCCTGCTGCCGGCGTTGGCTTGGGGCGCGCCGGAGGGTCTTACCGGCCCGGGCCTGCCGGCCATGCTGGCCCAGGCGGCCCTGAGCGCCCTGGGGGTGCTGGCCGCGCTGTTCCTCTGGGATCTGCTCACCCGGCGCCGGCGCCTCCGCGAGCGACTGCTGCGCGAGCTGCGCTATCTGCGGCACTGGGCCGGCGAGGAGGGGGTGGTGCGAAAAGCCGGGCTGCTGCGCGACCTGAATGAATCCGGGGCCGTGCCACCTGATCTGGAGCGGATCGCCCTGCCCGGCGCGGCACTGGACGGCATCAACCTGCGCCAGTGCAGGCTGGCCGGAGCGGACCTTTCCGGCGCGGACCTGAGGGGAGCCCTGCTGGACGGCGCGGACCTCACCGGCGCCCTGCTCGGCGGGGCCAACCTGGAGCGGGCCAGCCTCAAGGGCGCCTGCCTGCGGAACGCCACCCTGGAACGGGCGCAACTGGTCAAGGCCGATCTTTCACGGGCCAACCTGCACCGGGCAGAACTGGCCGAGGCCAACCTGCATGGTTCTGTTCTGGAAGGGGCCACCCTGCACAAGGCGCGCTTTGCCGCACGCCAGGAGGAGCTGTTCGGGCCGAGGGTGCACCCCAGCGTGGAGGACTGGATCAGGGAATCGCTGGATGACAAGGGTAGGTATATCGCGCCTGAGGACCGCGGCGGGGAGCCGGATGAAGCCTGAGGAGGTTTGACGGCGCTAAACACCCATCATCGAACCGGAAAACAGCCAGGCAACCAGCCTGTTGAACAGGGCTGCAATTTGCAAAACCCAAAAGGATGCCGGACAGAATTCACCTGAAGAACGGCCCGGGAAAAATCAAACCCGTTTTCTACGCTAGAAACCAACGGAGAACATCATCGCACCGCCAGACCAGTTGGTTTTATATCCATCCAGCACACCGCCATTGGCCAGAAATCTTTGAAAACTAAAGCGCCAGTTGCCGATCCCATCCAGCGGGGAGCCATTATAGCTTATTCCGAGCATTAAGAACTGGTCGCTGGTTGAACCGGTAACATCCCAATCAGGTGGTGGTGGATTGTTTTCATCCTGTACGCTAATCGATCCTGTTCTCACAGTGTATATTCCTTTGCCCTGGCCTACCGTAAGTATAAGCTCTCTTACCACATCGCTTTTATCCAAAGGTATCTTTGCCTGCACAGTAATAATATCAGCCTCCAGCACTGATATCCTGCTGCATATATCATCATAATCATACCCACCACATTCATAATCGTTGTCATAGCTGTCTACAATGGAGTGCTGGTACCCCACTCCAAAATACTGTATCGGATAGAATTCCAGGAAATAGTTATACAGCCATCCACCTGTCAAGCTCTCGCCATCTTTGTCAGGCATAGCCTTCGGCGTATCATAGGAATCATAAGAGTACATCCCGAGTCCCAGTCCCCAGTATATATAGTTGGTATCTTCCGAACGGGCAGATGAGGGCATTAGTACAATAAGAAACAACAGGATCAGAAATATCCTGGGAATACTAATTGAAACTCCAATCCATGACCCTTTGTCACCATAATAATAATGCACTTTATCTGTTTTTGGAACTTTCACAGGCAGGCCCTCCTTTTTCCCAAAATAATATTAAATTAATTCATAATTGCACTATTTACAAAGCCTTTATGATTATTGTCAATATTTTTATGCATAGTAAACTCATCAGCTGAGAGAAAGGGGGTAGCTCTCCAGGCCCGAGGGGGTTTACGCATGCGTGTAGGACTGGATCAGGGAATCGCTGGATGACAAGGGGAGGTATATCGCGCCGGAAGAACGCGACGAGGAGAGCGGAGCATAAGCCGAAACCAGCCCCCTCACACCCCGGTGCTGCCCGGCAGCCAGGCGAAGGCCTTTTGCAGTGCCTCCCGGCCCCCGGTTTCCACCACGGCTCCATGGCTCACAATCACCCGGTCAAAGTCCCATGCCAGCACAGCGGCCAGCGACGCGGCCAGTTCGCGGGGGTCCTTCAGCATGAACCAGCGGAAGATTCTGCTCGGCCCGAAGCGGTTAAGAGACTGGTTCAGGGCCAGGAACAGCCTAGTCAGGCCGGTGAACTCATTGCCCAGGTTGAAGACAAGGTCGGTGAGGATCAGGGTTTTCGAGGCCGGATGGAAAAACACCCCCTCGCCGGAGCGCAAGCCACCCGGCACCAGGGCCTCCAGCGCCCCGGCCAGCGGGCCGGTCCAGTCGTCCTCAAAGCTGCCGGTAACCCTGAATCGGCCGGAAAGTTTTTTCACCCGGTCGCGGGGGGCCAGCACAGCGGCCTGGGGATATCGCTGTGCGTAAAATCCGGCATCGGTGGTATGGAAATCGTTGGGTACCAGGATATGACTTACCTTTCCCATGGCATCCAGGCGTTGCATATCGTCTTCGCTCATACGGATGACGCTGTGCAGCGCCAGCCCACCCCCGGGCAGATTGACCACGGTCATCCTGCGGCCCAGAGGAGATTTTCCCAGTTCACCCCTGACTGCGTACAGACCCCCGGCCAGCTTTTCCATGGGATAGTAGTGGTGCATTTTCAATCCTCCTGCAGCCAGAGTTTTAACCGGAAAATCGACCGATGGATAGACCAGGGCACACTGATTTCCCCAGAGTATTACTGCAAACTATAATGATGGAAATTGTTTAGCATAAACACTGGCTGAATATCAATAAAGCAGGCAGCTGGAAACTGCGGGCGGAAACTAAGGGCGAAATAAAAGGCGGAGCATTTCTGCTCCGCCCTTCAGGCAACTGGTATTTGACGCTGGTAGTGCGCTTAGATGACCTCTCCGCCACCGCGGCCGCTGATGACCACCTTGCCTTCCTCTTCCAGGCGGCGGGCCACCTTGACCAGGTTCTGCTGGGCCTTTTCCACATCGGAGACCTTGACCGGCCCCAGCACCTCCAGGTCCTCGCGCAACATCTCCGATGCCCGCTGTGACATGGAGCTGAAGATGAGCTCCTTGATGGGCTCGCTGGCGGTCTTGAGGGCCATGACCAGATCTGCCTGGTCGATCTCCTTGATGATGATCTGCATTCCGCGCGGATCGATAAGGGCCATGTCCTCGAAGGTGAACATGAGCT